>CAXAHE010000017.1:0-24805 GCA_963968475.1 uncultured Candidatus Poseidoniales archaeon
ACTTCCTCAACACACAGAACCGTACACACATATCATCAACGCCTCTGACCTAAACCCTCAAGAAGTGCTGGCCTCGGTTCTTGACATATTGGAGGAATGATAATGAGTTCTGCAACTATGATATTAGATGAAAAAGCTTCAACTGATGAGGCTCTAGGAACCTATCCTGATCAAAAAACCATCGAGCAGCGACTCGAAGGTGGATTCTTTCTTCTTGACAAAGGAGCAGGTCCTACCTCTCACCAAGTCTCCGCTTGGGTTCGTGACTTGCTCGGATTAACACGTCTGGGTCATGGAGGAACACTCGATCCATTTGCAACAGGTGTACTTCCACTCATGGCAGGTAAGTCAATGCGCTTGACAAAACAGATTCTTGAACATGACAAGACCTATATTGCAATCTTCCAGATGAAGAATCCAGTCGATGAAGATCGTATGGATGAAGTCATTCAACAACTGACTGGACGTATCTACAACGTACCTCCAGAAATTTCAGCAGTTCGTGTTCAAGTTCGAACACGAAAAATCCACGAATTCACGGTTCTCGACCGTAATGAAAAACACATCGTCACCCGTATTCGATGTGAAGCAGGAACCTATATTCGAACCATGGCAAAAGACATGGGCTTGTTATTAGATCAACCAATTACATTGAGGGAACTTCGAAGAGAAGATTCAGGAAGCTTTGACCTCCAAGACTGTGTCCAACTGCACGACATTGCAGATGCTGTTTGGTTGTGGAAGGAATGCAACGAACCAGAAGCACTCTCAAGAATGCTCCATCCTATTGAAAAGTTGATGACTCATCTGCCAAGAATCATTGTCAAAGACAGTGCAGTTGCTGCATTGGCGCATGGTGCACCATTACTTCGACCAGGATTAGTATCGATTCCAAGTGATCTTTCAGTTGGACAAAATGTCCTCGTAACAAGCATCAAAGGCGAAGCAGTCTGCTTCGTTAAGGTCAATTTCAACAGCAAAGAGATCTCAACTATGGAAAAGGGCGAAATTGCACGACCATCAGCAGTATTGATCGGAGATAATGTCTATCCCCGACGCTGGTGATTCAAGCTTCGTAGTACTCTTCGTAAATATATTCTTCAGTTTCTATTCGTATTTTTAATTCTGACATGTCCCCACACCCATTCCATCAGTAAACTGAACGACCCCCACAGCCTTGGAATAATCGCCGCTTTGGCATCTCCATTATGAAGATTCACGTGTATTTTGGGATTATCCGACAAGCAGTATTGGTTTCAATTCAAGCCTAAGGAATTAAAATAATTCAATTAAAATCAACTAACGAAAGAAAACTGGTTCATCTCCATCTTGCCATTGTTTATGTTTGACCATGCATGCTTTGAACAAATTACTCTCAAGGATTCCTTCAAGCCACTTGAGAAGATGTGGCAAAGGAAGTTGGTCAAACCATGCTCGATCTGTATTAGCAAATTGGCGAACAAATGGTGAAAGAGCTAGGTCTGCTAAACTGATTGAATCCCCACAAAGGTATGCTTGCTTGGATAATCGCTCATCATATGTCTTGAGAATTGATACTGCATGTTCTCTGTGTTCCTCAGAAGAGAGGACATTATCGTAACGATTGTTGTACTTGTAACGATCAAGATGATGCTTGAAATCTCCATCGTTGACATCAATAAGATCGTTCCAATCGCCAACAAGCCATGATTCATCTAAACTCCACAACATGATGTCTAGGCTCTCTTCGATTACTGTTCCATCTGGTAAGAGAAGAACAGGTACTGTTCCCTTTGGTGAGATTTTCATCATGTGCTCAGGACGATCTCGAAGGATAACTTCTCTGAGTTCAACTTCGACTCCAGATTCAAGTAAGCACATTCTTGCTCGCATTGCATAGGGACATCTGCGGAAACTGTAGAGAATCGGTTTCGACATTTCATCACTCATACTTTCGTATCTTAGCTGGAGCAAAGAAAATGAAACCACCAATGATGGCAGCAAGGACAAGAATGCTGATGATCCAAATGGTTGTGGTCGACAGACCTTCATCTGAACTGACATCGTTGGCAATAGCAGGTTCGATCAACACCAAATTAATTGATCCTTCGTTATTGGTTTCATCACCTTCATCGATGATTTCACCACCATCAACAATTGCTTCAACACGAAGCAGTTGCCCTTCATATGGTACTTGGAATTCACATGCAGCAATTGACATGGCTCCCGGCTCAAGGGTTGTAATGGTAGCAATATCTCCCACGACCCCATTCACAGTACATCGGATCGTAACCATTTCAGCATTAACGAAGCCATTATTGGCTACATACACTCGGGTTGTTACATAAGTTCCAAGTTCAACTTCATTTAGTTCGACAAAGGTTCCATCAGCAGAACCTTGTCCAACAACAACATCGTCGATCTGTAAATCAGGAAGTGAACGTACGTCCAAGTCCAATACTCTGTCAACGCATGTCGTTTCATCACAGAGCGTTAACTCAACAGATGTATATCCAGGAGTTGGAGCTGTAATGAGGAGAGAACTGTTGATTAAATCTACTTCAACCCACGTCTTATTGCTTGAGATTGTGAGATCGGCAGGTATTGTATCAACATCGGACCAGATGAACGGGAGTGTTGTGGCAACAGCATGTTCGACTCGAACTAACGAAGGAAATTCATTCAAAACAGGTGTATCATCAATTGAATCTACAATAATATTGAACGATTCTACGTAACTGTTCCCTGCTTCATCTGAGACTGTCATTAAGATCTGAGCAGAACCTGACTGCTCGGGAAGAAGAGAGACTCGAACTTCACCTTGGTCAAGACTCACATTGACCAAATCAGGTTGAGAGTTTTCAAACTCTACATTTAGCAGTGCTGCATCTGTTCGGTCATCGGTACATCGAGTCAACAATGGAACGAATATTCCACCTCCATCTTCAGAGAGTTGTTGATCACCTACGAGTTGGCATACTGGATCTTCATCATAGAATATATCGTATCCACCACTGACATCTATAGAATTTACTTCAAGGGCTGTTGTACTTGAACTGCCATCTGAATCCCACGTAAACCAGGACTTGATCATGATGCTGATTTCGGTTTGTTCAGGAGTCATGTAGGCACCGATTGGAATTTGAAGATTAAATTCTCCAACTGAAACAGGAAGGTTGGCCACGGTGGTTCCGTCTACAGAGATAGTCCATCTGGAGAGGTTTCCATTAATTCCTGAACCATCGCCATAGATTCTACCAGCAAGACTCAATGTCGGGTCATTAATGTCCACACGAACTGAGGTAATGCATGACGTATCGGTAAGGACACGAACTTTGAGATATTCAGCCAATGGCAAGGCATCTGTGTCTTGGACGCCAAAAGCCGAAAAGGATTGGCCATCCTCAGAGGTTGCGTAATGAACACTGACGTTTCCTTCAGTTCCGGTTTCATTCACATCGAAGTGAATGCGTCCAAAATACTGTTCTGCTGGACGCTGAAGAGCAGCACTTGTCCAAGAGCCAATCGTACTCGGATCGGTTGATTCCAAGCCACATACGGAGAGTGACATCCCATTGTATTCACCTTGGCTCATATCAATCTCTTGAATTGGCATTTCGTGCCCAGAAGCTGTTGAAACTGCTTGGGCCACTTCACCGCCATACCATGCCGTTTCCATCGTCACTTCGATACCAATCGCATCCAATTCCAAACGTGCATCATCTGTCTGACCTACAGAAACATAATCCATGGTAAGACCAATCGACGAAAGCATAGACCAAGTCCAGTCATCAACTGAACTTATGCTCAATCGATATGCAGAATTATTGATGTGGTCAACTGCTCCGTTTGTGTTTGACCATGTACGCATGAGATCGGTTCCATTCGACCAATCCATAGATAGTCGAACTGAATCAATGCTTAGTGAATCTGTGATCTTGAATGCTACGAGAACATCAACAGATGTGATTACGTATTGTGTTGAATCTGAGAAATCAAAACCATCGACACTCATGACCGGTCCAGTTGACCAAGCAAACAAACCATCTGGAGAGCCTACAACGTTGTCGGATTCAGTTGGTGTGCTTGTACCCCAATACTCCATTGAATCAAGATTCTGAGGGCGCTGATGAACCATTGTGATTCGTTGATCTGCAATCATTGCATCCGTGTATGTTGCCGGCTGGGAAGTGAACGATGTTGAAGTCGAGACCGTCCAATCCGAAGCATCAGCCAAGTTCCCTTGGGGGAACAAGTCGTACGCTGCAGTTTCATGTACACTACGTGCAGTTACTGGATTGAGAGTAGGAACGAGGAGCACACCGAAAAACATCATACAGAGAAAGACGGAAGTCAACTTGGCTCGCATGGTTTGGACATTCAGCGCTAGCATTTCAATGAACGGGTTTCTCGATTGTCCGTAGGATTGTTGAAATACCTCGCTCTTGACGGCTAAATCTCTATGGCTGTGGTGGTGTAGGGGTTAGCACGGCAGATTGTGGTTCTGCCAGCCCGGGTTCAATTCCCGGCCACGGCCCCATTTATTCTAATTCAGATGAGTCAATCATGTGACCCATACGGCGAATTTTAGTTTGCAGATAATCCAAATTTTCTTCACCAACACCGGCAATAAGCGGTACTTTCTTTGCCACTTCAATCCCATGTTTCTCAAGTTGTTTGACTTTGTCTGGGTTGTTCGTAAGCAGTGCAACAGAGTCGATACCAAGATCTGAGAGCATTATGGCGGCAATTCCGTAATCTCTTCCGTCTGCAGGATGTCCAAGCATCAAATTAGCGTCAAGAGTATCAGCACCCCTGTCTTGGAGGTGATAGGCTTGAATCTTAGCGTGAAGGCCTATGCCTCTCCCTTCTTGACGTAGATAGAGCAAACAGCCGTATCCATTGGTTGCAATTGCAGATAGAGCTGCATCCAATTGAGGTCCACAGTCGCATCGTAATGATGTGAATGCATCACCAGTCAAGCATTCTGAATGAACTCGAAGAAGAACAGGATCAGGACCATCCATCGACCCCATCATCAAGGCAACATGGTCAAGACCTGTTTCCTCTTCATGATGGACATGGATGTCGAATAAACCAAACTTGGTTGGTAATTTAGCAGAACTTGGAACGTCAGTTTTCATCTTTCATTACCTCAATTAAAAACGTGAATTCACCTTGGTGTTGTTTTACATCGACAATCTCATGCGGTGTTCGTTCAATCATCATAGGGAGATCGTGGAGTGTCTCAGGGTCGCTTGCAAGGACTTCAAGAACAGACCCCTCTGTCATAGAAGAAAGGGCTTGCTTCGCTTCTGCAACAGGAACGGGACAAAAGAAACCAAGCACATCAAGACGATGTGTGGCCTCCTTAATTGGCTCATCCATACCCAAGCCAAACGATTCACCTTTTCAACACATCCGAAGGAGAATTTACCCTCCACACAACATGTTCAAGTGGAGCAGCCCCAAGCACTAACCGATGGCTGCTTCCGCCTCGACGAAACATAACGATGACATGAGTTGGTCCGAAGTTGGTCAACTTGGTCTTCAATATGGGAAGATTCCATTGGCCTTACTTGCAGTTGAGGCACTGTATTGGTTCATTACTCAACCATCGGATACACTTGCGTTTATTCAGGTCACAGAGGCCTATATTTGGAATGAAGTGACCCAACTGATGTTTGGTGAATCAGCATCGACACTATCCGAACATAGCGGTTGGATGACGCGAATTGATTTCTATCACGAATCATTCCCTGGCCAATTCGATTCAGTAGGCCTCTACGTATCGGATGAATGCGCAGGGATTCATGAAATGATCTTCGTTTCCACGCTCGTATTGATGACAGATGGCGTTTCACAACGACAACGATTCAAGGCAGTAGGTGTCATGTGTGCTCTTGTATATGTCCTTAATATCGTTCGCCTCGTAGCCTTCTATCCAATCGCAGTTGACGGTTGCTTGGATAATCCAAATCAACCAGATTGCTTGAATAATATGTGGGAGTTTCACAATTTTGTTTACAAGTGGGGCTTCCTGATTGTTCTCTTACTCATGTGGCTTGTATGGTTCAGATACATTGGTGCTAGTTCACGTACACTCAAAGCGTCACAAGAAAAGAAGGAACAATGGAGAATCATTTTCAGGAGACGATGGTCAAGACTTCACTATGGTTTGCTCATTACAATGGTGTCGTTTTTCGTCATCTCATGGATGTGGGTTAATGCAAATGCTGACGCAACCAGTGCAAAAGAAGTAATCGATTATTGCGAGTTTAGTGATTTAACCTCTGTTGATTGTAGGATTGCTCAAACAGACTGGGATAATGCGATACAGGGAGCTTGGTCGTTTGCTGTTCTCGGATTAGTCCTCGGAACCGCTGGAATCTATGAAATCGAACGAAAAGATAACTCTGGAGAATGGCCGGAGCGTCCAACAAAGGTTGTGGAAGAACCTGCTCAAGCAGTTGAAAGCAAATCCAAAGAAAAGCCAAAAGGCTCTTGGAGAAGTCGTTCTAATTCTTCAGAGGAAGAATGATCAGAGAACAGACGCTTGAACGATTGCGTCACCCATTGGATGAACGTTAAGCGCTTTCATGGCTAATCCAAGTTTGCTGCTGTGAATAGAAACGACCGTCGAATCATCTCCATAACTAACATCACCAATAGCAAGAGAATCACAACGGATGTGCTGTTCAAACCATGTTGCTATAGTTCGAGGTGAACCGAGTTCTTCACGAGTTGAATGAATCTTAATCGAAACAAATCCGTATACATCTGCAGTTTCACCGTAATCATCTTGCTTCTTGACTGGATCTCTATCGACACCGTCAGGAAGATCTGGTGCTTCTGAATCAAGGATATGCAAATTGTAGGTTGCAATGATTTTGCTCATCTGAGGAGCATCATCCTTTGAGACAAGACTCCATGCTTCTCCATGACGGCCAATTCGACCTGTTCGTCCAATACGATGAATGAATGAATCAATATCAGATGGCACGTCATAATTGACAACAAGCGTAATTCCATCAATGTCAATACCACGAGCAGCAACATCAGTAGCGATAACCGTCTTTATCTCACCTTTACGGAAAGAATCGATAATGCGCTCTCTTTGATTTTGATTCAAATCACCATGAAGACTTGCAACATCAAATCGATGCTTCTTCAAGCGTTGAACAGCTAAGTCTACCATGCGCTTTGTGTTACAGAAGACGATACTCTGGTCATCGTCACCCATACGAACGAGCAAACGACCAAGCGCCCATAATTTATTGGTACGACCAATGGAAATGTTGAACAAATCAATTGGAGGTACATCCAATTCTTCTTGATTCGTCATGACGAATTCTGGTGTGTTCATGAACTCGTTTGCAGCATCGAGAATCTCTTGAGGGAATGTTGCTGAGAACAGCAACGTTTGCTTTCTTGAAGTTGTTCGTTCAAGAATCCACATGATGTCAGGGAGGAATCCCATATCGAGCATACGGTCTGCTTCATCGAGACAAAACATCTGAACCATTGAAAGATCGATGTGGCCTCGTTGGCTCATGTCCATAACACGTCCAGGAGTTCCAACGATGATGTCAACACCATCATTGAGTCCACGTGCTTGTTTCTCAAGATCGGTACCGCCATAAACGGTCATAATCTTCAAACCAGAATTGCCTTGAAGTTGCGTCATTTCTTCCGCTACTTGTTGTGCAAGTTCACGGGTTGGCGCTAAGAGCAGTGATTGGAGTGTACCGCTTGCCTCACATGATTCCAGGATTGGCAATCCAAATGCTGCAGTCTTTCCTGAACCAGTTCGTGCTTGACCAATGACGTCTCGGCCACTTCTAGCCAGTGGAATTGTGTCTCTCTGAACTTCAGTGAGGCATTCCCATCCCATTGCAGTAATTGCATCCATGAGATGCTCAGGTAGTTCGAGTGAATCGAATCTCGTTTTGGTAAACATGTTGCTCCTTCCGTTTCATTCGGTTCTGGCCACCGAAACGGAGGTGGCCTCCACTACACTTCAAAAGTTCTCGCGCTCTTTCTTTTCTGCCTGGAGAATACCCAACCAGTACTTCTTAGCGTTGTCACGGTTGAGTGGTCGACGCATTTGTCGAACGTGCTCTAGGATGTATTGTCGAAATTTAAGAGCCTTAGTACGGTTCACTCCTTTTGGCGTGATTCCTTCCCAAAGTCTGTCGAATTGTAATTCTTTGTCGTCCATCATGTGATGACCTCGATGGCCAACCGACTCAACACCCCCTCATAACCATGTCGTTATGGGTCTTGGGGCAAATCATCCTTTGATTCGAGTTGAGGGGGGAGATCCAAGGGGGCAGATTCCAAGCCAACTGCCTGTCCTTGAGCCTGAGCAACTTCTCGTTCCAAGGCAGGAACTGGTAGAGCAGGAGCAAGGAAGGTATTCTTCTGTGCCTCAGTACCTTCGATCGAAGCATCAAAGGTATATTCATTGAGCATCTTCTTGAGTTCATCATCCGTTTCAGTTTGAAGCAACTCTGTAGCAATAAGTCGCAACTTATCCTCAACCAAGAGCATAGGAAGCATTTCAATGCAAGACCGGCGAACTTCGACGTTCGTGTGCCGAGTACCATTCATAATCAGTGTTCGAGCCCGTGAATCATCTGTATCCATCGAACGAATTGCTTTCAGCGCATTATTACGAACTTTCGCATCAGCGTCAAGAATGGCTCGCTCAGTGAGCATTATGGCAATACGCGGTTCCTTTTTCGACAATGATGCAAGAGTCCTTGATGCGTTTCGACGAACATCAGGATCTGCATCATTGAGCGCCCAAGAGATCAAATCCCAACCCATGGCTCCTGCTCTCTGTACAATATTTCGCAACAACTTAGATGCTCTTCTTCGAAGTTGGACATCATCGACAAGAAGCAACTCGTCTATGTGATCACATGCGACTTCAGGCCAGGTTTCAGTAAGTCCTTTCAGACCCCTCCATGCAGGATCGCTTCGAACCTGGAGAGGTGAGCGAAGTTCCTGTGCCAGCGAACTATCAATTCCAGACGGGAACGTAGGTGCTGAATCTTCAAGACATTGACTCGCTGCTTTACGCACGGTTTCATCATCATCATCAAGGAGAACTGAAAGCCAATCAAACAATTCATCAGAGCGTTGCTCACCAACAACTGGGAGAACTTCAAGAGCTGCAATTCGAATGCTTGGTTCATCTGATTCCAATGCTTTGAGCAGACTGGCATGTGCCCTATCAGCCCAAACCCCCTTCAATCTACCAAGTCCACGGATGCCATCTTCCCGAGGCAGGGTGTATCGGCGGCCACCCCAATCGATCTGAAGTTGTGGAATTTCTCCATTCGCAAGAGCAAGAATATCTTTTCTAGAACATTCCTGCCATGGACCAGTGACCTGTTTTTTCGTGCCTTTCTTACGTGGCTGACGCCCTGTAGCAATAGGAAGCCCAGTACGAGGGTCGCGTGCAACGTAGTCTTTTGCCATACACCAATCGAGAGTTGCACTCGCTCAGGAGATATGAACTTTCACAATACACGGGTCTGACCAAACACTGGCAATGCTCAAGAATGTGATGAAACACAGGGGTGCCATGAGGAAAGGCAAGATTGTACTTCATTTCGTCATAACGGGTTTCATCCTTCTTGGAACAATCCAACCAAACCCATCTCTGTTCGGAACACAGCACTCCGAAGTGGAGCATGCGAGCGGGGAGGAGACAACATTTACCGATCCAGGATTTCTCCTCAACAAAGTAGCACGCAACGCAACTATCTCAGAATTAGAACTTGTACGTCCAGAGATAACATGGTCACCAACGACTGGAGGAGGCCTTTTGATCACCAGAGCACATGGTTGCATGGCACATGATACAACAAATGATCTGGTTTACCTGATGGGAGGGAGAACAGACCCTGACCCTCAGCAACAAAACGATGAAGCTGCAACGAATTTAATCGAAATTTTCAATATTTCAACAGAGACATGGAGCCTCTCTTCATCAAGTATGCCAAACAGTCAACAATACCATGAATGCGTGCAAGTTAACGACAAAGTATACTCTATCGGAGATTGGTACCCTGGCTCAAGCCCTGCACAGAAATCCACTGGGCAGATGCAGGTGTATGACATCTTAACTGAGTCATGGACTACAACACCGCCTGCAATGCCAGCAACGAAAGAAGTGGGTAATTTTGGAATGGCTGCTATTGGAACGAAAATCTACATCGCTGGCGGTGTTCAAAACGCAACAGCAAATGATGTTACAGATCGATTACTCGAATACGATACAATTTCGGGGACATGGACAGAACTGGCAAATATGTCTTACAAGCGATTTGCTTTCCCGTTGGTTGAATACCACGGAAAGTTGTACGCATTTGGTGGCTTAGAAGGAGCCTATTCATGGTCAGGGCAACCAGTCCATAATACATCTGAAGTCTATGATCCAGCAACTGATACATGGGCGAATCTTCCGAATATGTCCTTCCATATGTTTGGAATGGCCTCATCTGTCCATAATGATGAGATTGTGCTGATTGGCGGTCATGATAAGAATGCAAAGTCAAAGGATACATGGGGATATCTTCCTGAATCAAATCAATGGCGCCGTCATGACGACCTCTCAATCGGCGTATTCGACTTAGCAGCGATTGATGTTGATGGGTTAACTGTCTTTGCTGGTGGAGACATCTCAGGTTCACCGTACTTTTCTTCATGGGGAATAGTCTACTTGGATGAAAGCGAAATCGCCCCAAGAATAGACAATCACACCGGTTGGATCTCATCTCCAGTCAACACTCTCTCAAGCACAGAACATGGTTCAGGCTCTCTCATGTGGATGAGTTTGGCAGGAACTGAGCCAGCTGATACGACGTTAGGATTTCAGTATAGAATTTCCAACTCAGAATCAGGGCTGGCCAGTGAAACATGGAATCCAGTTGATACCACGAATCCTGCAAACCTCGCACTCCTTGGAATTGGAAACCATTCGCTTTCAGCCATCGCCGCAAGCGATAATGGACTCATGGAATATAGAATCCAGATGTTCACTGAAGAAGTCCAAGATTGGATTATACCAGATTTGGACTCAATAAAATGGGGAGCAGAGGAAGCGGCATTCGATCTAAATAATCCAGTTGCGATTCAACCCAATGCACCAGAAATCAATTTTTCAACGTATCATGCCGCAATGGAAGATCAACTTACATCACCTGCAGTGTTTGAATTCGCAATGATCAAGGCCACTGCAGAAGGTTTCTTTTATCCAAATGCTGAATGGACGACTATTCGAATATCATCGGACGGATCTAATACCGATATTAGCGACACAGACGGATTACTCTACGCAAATACCATCACCATGCCAGCACCGATAAATGGCGTCCAAACAGTCAATTGGGCGATGTCCTTCAACGACATTGATTCCGATAAGGTCCTTATTCGAACTTCAACTGAAGGGGTCGCAACGTCAACATATACGCACCCAACACCTGTGGACATTGATCGTACTGTTTCCGTATTCATCAATGATGTGACATCGAATTTCTCAACCCAAGGTGACGAATCGATTGAGGCTCATGAAGTCATCATCGGAGGGTCGACACTTCGCGTATCAGTCGACCACGGGTATACGACCAGTGGACTTCGACCATTATCGAACAACATCAAAGTCCGAGTCAATGTCGACATTGCTGGAGAAACACCCGGAGATGTGACCCAACCAATCGCTTGGTACAATACTTCAACATCGTATGTTAATCTCAATAGCAATCAACAAACTGAATTCTTGACTACGCTTCCATCCAACATATCAGGAACTGCTTACATCTCAATCGATGCCCAAACCATCGATGATATTACACTACAAACAGATTCACAAACATCCACATTCACATTGGATTCCTTTGCCCCTATTCTCGCAACTACATCACCGATTTCTGATTCATATCTCAACATTAATCATAATCGTAGCATCGAGATGAACGTATTCGATATCGCTGGGTTCGACGAGGATGCAATACAAACATGGGCATGGTTGAAAGGTGTCCATGATTCGAACTCAAATGGTATTTCAGAACCAAGTGAACGAATCAATGTTCCAAACAATGTCATCAACATAGGAACCGCTTGGCAAATAACCTTCAACATCAATGAATCAGGTAACCAGGAAGGAGATGCAATTCAAATCTATCTTGAAGGTACAGACAAAGATGGGCGCTTAATCGAAACCGATGGCACTGATCAGGGACATTTGTACTGGACTAGTCGTTTACCAACAAAGGCTGAAATCGTATCAGTTGAGGAGCGATATCCAACACAAAGCGGCATTCCCCAACTTCTGCAACCAACAAAATATGCAGGATGGGATGTCGTAGTTCGAGATGGAAACGGATTAAGTGATTTGAATACTGTTCGTCTTTCACTTGGAGGAGATGATGATCTTGGCATCCTCTTTAGAATGAATGAAGGCTGTTCAGCTATTGATGCAAGGCTGACCATTACTGATGTATGCATTGGTACAATCATCGGAGATGAACTCCATATCCAATTCGACTTTGAAGTCATGTGGGATCTTACTTCCAACGGAGTCAATGTTGGACTCATCGAAATTCGAACATATGATACTGATGGATTCATGTTCCATAACGGGAACTCGGCTTGGACATTTGACCGAAGTATCGACATTGCCATCGATTCTATAAAGGATATAACTGGGACGGCAACCACAGAAACTATTACCTCGAATTCTATCCTTGTTGCCAATGATTTTATTGAGATTCAAGGGACAGTTTACCATTCCAATACAAACGAACCCTACTCTGGTTCCATCGCCTTGCGATGGGATGGGATGTTCCAAGTTTCATCATGGACAGGCGGACAGTCGATTCAGGTTGAAAATGGAGTCTTTACAACAACCTTCCAAGTTCCTGAGTCAAGTGGAAGTATCTATGATGCTAACCTAGAATTATGGGACCCTATTGAAATTGATAAATTCCTAACAATTGAGTTACCGGATATCATCATCGATGCTGATGCTCCGCTGCTGCTTGATACAACACTCAATCCTCTTTCGAGATACCATCTCAACAATGTCGAAATTGGTGCGAATGTTGAGGAGCCCCAACTTTGGTCTGGAAACTTATCCGTTACATGCCAGATACGTTCAACCACGATCAATTGGGAACCCATGGTCATGATTCGTCCAGCAATCAGCGTCTTCGATGGGCGAACTCTCTTCTCCTTCAGATTTAATTTCTCAGCCTCAGGACAACCTGCAGAACTTGGTTCTCAAGCCACATTAAATTGCTGGGCGACGGGTTCCGATGATGCAGGTTGGCAGTTGATTGCCCAAGGTACAAATTCCGAAGAAACACCTTGGATTTCACTCCCACTCACTTCAGAAGGTCCTGATTTACAAGTTACGAAAGTATCCTTTGATGCGGATTTCATCGAAGGAGAGGATGTAACTGCAACAATTCAATTATTCAATTCAGGTGAGAGAATTACAGAATCGTTCAATGTCAGTGTCTTCATGATCCGTGGAGATACAACAGAACTCGTGGCTTTGAAACAATTCGATGGCCTTGATACATCTGAATCTACAAACATGCGTGCCAAATTCACAACTCCAAAATCCAATTGGAATCTAGAAGTGATTATTGACTCCAGTGATTCGATTGCAGAGTTAAATGAAGAAAATAATATTTGGAATAAAGGCTATTCCTCAAGTGAAGAAGGACTTTCATCTCTTGTTATTGCAGGTACTGCTTCTGGAGTACTTGTGGTGATACTCGGTATCGTTTTTCTTCTCAACCAGAGAAGAAAACTCACAACTGAAGAAGAGATTCAGGAAGAGGAACTGCCAGAGGTACCTCAAGAGAACAAAAAAGGTCCATCGAACATTTCTTCTTCTCCAAGTACATCATCTACAAAGAAAGGACCACCTCCTGCAAAGAAGAAGGTGCCCGAGATTTCGACTCAAACACCTGCTGAACAGGCTGCAGCATCTTTCGCTGCACTCGATAGCCTCTCTACGAGTGAAGGACATACACCAGAAAGAGTCGCTACATGGAATGACCTACCAAGTGGAGGAGAGTACGAGTATACTGCAGATGGCACATTCTATGATGGCGTTGAATGTGGTCGTTGGAAACTCTTGGAAGATGGTCAATTCGAGAAAGTTGAATGAGTGGTGAAATCGATGAGTTCTGAAAACGAAGACATCAAACGGGTACTTGCCCTTTGTTTCCGTGGAGAAGAGACGCTCGATGCCCTCGACTTGGAACGAATGCTTTCGTTTGACATGGGATGGCTTACACCAGACCAAGCCACAGAAGCAGTCCAAGCCTTGATTCGCACAGGTTGGTTGACTGGCGATGAGGAAAGGCTCTCACCAGTTGATCGATTCCAGGATTCAGTTACACCTCTTGGTTGGCATCCTCGGCCTGAACGCCTCTACACACCAATAGCATACGCGATAGATTCGAATGATGCTTCAACAATTGAACAAACCCCTGTTCAAGTTCCAAAGGTTGAACAAAAGAAATCCATCCCAAATTTACAGACTGATGAGGAGGACCCTCGTGCCCGAACAACCAAGCGATTATTGAAGTTCATAGCACGCTCATCAGGACTCTCATCGGAGGAAGTTCAACGTCGAGCTGCAAGGAAGCAACGAGCATTGCAGCATGTAACTGCTTGGATGGCACTTGCATTGGTCGCTCGAGAACAAGGTTTGGAAATGAACAGTGTCATCGAAGCCCTATCGTAATCACGAATTGGATTCTTCAGCCGCTTCTTGTGAACGTGCTGCAAGTTCGAGCAGAACTGGCAGAAGAACCAGTGCAAGAACCAGTGAGAAGAAGACAGTTACAGCAGTAATCAATCCAAAGTCCTGAATCACTGGCATTGGGGAAAGAAGCAGAACGATGAATCCTGCTGCAGTCGTTGCAGCGGAGAGCATCAGGGCAACTCCAGTTGTTTCTAAAGAGGTCTTGAGAGCAGCCCAGTGATCATCTTGACGCTTGAGTTCCCATTCAATACGGCGCCACATATGTATCGTATAATCGATACCAATTCCAAGAGTGAGGGCAGTGACGAGAACTGTTAGAACGTTCCATTTCAAGCCAAGAACGGCCATAGAACCTACAACCCAGAGAGAGGCCATACCAACCGGTAAAAGAACGATCAGAGCAGGAAGAACTCTTCGTGTGAGGAGAAGTAAAACAATGAACGATACAACAAGGGAAATCGCTGTTGACTTAACTTGGGAAGAGGATAATCCTTCCAAGACTTGCTGGAGTATAACCAAATCTCCAGTTACGTGTATGACTGCATGATCTTTGAGCGATTCTCGCAGCTGCCCTTCATCAGAAGTAGAACCGAACATGGATTCAAATTCGGAAACAACTCGTTTCGATTCGTCAGATGTTGTGGCCTCAACTCGAACTTCATTTCTGAGGTGAGCAATGTTTGTACCATCAAGATTTACTGTAGCATTGACACGATCACTCCATGTTTTACCAGAAACTGGATCAGCGAGTGTTGTATTCACCTGCAAATCTCTGAACACAGAGCCTAAGTCTACATCAACTCCATCTCGTTCGTACACATCCCCTGCAAAGACCTCAAGTCCATGGAGATCACCAAAAGACTCGTTTCGCATGATTGCATCTCGAAGTACGACATATGGACCCTCATAGGAAGGTGATGGGAATCGCTCATCAGTACCCACTACGTCGTGATTTGATTCAAATTTCGAATGGAGATTGCGTAATTGATCGAGTAAAATCCCATCATCGGGAATTACGCCACCATCAACCGGTTCCATGAGTACATAGACATATTTCCATCCAGCACTGTCATAGTTCTCATTGATGTCATTGCGAACAGACATAATCTCCATTTCTTCATTAACGAAGTCAGAAAGATCGAAATCTGTCTCAAGTTGCATTGCTCCAACAACCGAAGCTCCAGAGATTGCAATAGCAACCATCAACACTGCCACTTGTTGCTTCTTGTGAAGTTGAAGAAGGGGTTTTGTCAAATTGGTTAAGCGAAGTGGTGACATCGGCTTCGATTGATTACCACTGTCGAATACGACGTGTAGGGCTCCAATGAGTAGGGTTGATGACAAGAAAGCACAGATGACACCAAACGCCAATGCAATACCAAATGTGGCGAGTGGAGGAAGAGGCGAGATGATGTTCGCAAGGAAGGCGGCAACAGTGGTTACAACTGCGAGAGTCAATGGAACACTGAGTTTGCCACATGCTCTCATCCATGCTTCAGCCGTATCTTCCACCTTCTCTTGGATATCTGAAAGTGCTCGTTGCAAATGGATTGCATAGTCAATTCCAAGACCGAGAACCAGTGGGGCAACAGCGACTTCGAGCGCTGTGAAGTTCATCCCAAAGAGATTCATTGTTCCGTAAGTCCACACGAGAGCTACGTTGAGACTGAGGAACGGGAAGAGAACGCCTTTCACGCTTCTAAACGCAAGGAAGAGGAGTAAAACCACAACTAATGTTGCAAAGATGATGAGCATTGCTAAGTTGTCGAATGTTCCTTTGTCAATATCATACGACATCAGATCTAAAGATGCTGAAGCATAAGTCATATTGGATGAAGAACTGATTTCAGAAAGAACTGTCCGAATATCGTTTTGCACCTCACGTCGTTCATCCTCAGGCATCTCTGGGTCGATCTCGAGAACCCATGCAGTGGATGCTGCTGTTGGAACAGCATCGCCTTCACCACTAGAGAAATAGGTGCATGTAGCTGAAATATCGAGGTTCTTATTCACTAAGGCAGAACCAACAAAGTTCACTGTACTAAGCAAAGCATCATCAGGATTGAGATCTTCACATCTGGTATCATCATCGACAATAGCATCAACCAATTGAGCCCAGTTTTCGTAATCTGAAAGTGTCGTATCAGGGGACTGTTCATCCAGAGCAATCTGAATCATACCAGGTGATGTCGTCCATGAATCAACTGCAACGAGATTTACGCGTTCATCTGCTTGAAGTTTTTCCAAATCGGTTTTCATATCCTTAAGTGAATCAATACTCAGAACATTACCATCGTTACTCTTTGTAACATGGATGAAGAGAGGTCTTGACTCGTCTGGAAAGTATTCATGTATTCTATCATGAGCATCGTTTGAATCAGAACTCGGAGCAAAATCGTTTAGATCCGTTCTAAATTCAGGCGGGGACGTAACTAAATGGAGCCCTAGTCCAACGGTAAGGAGAGCAGAGACGATGAGAATTGGCAATGCTGATTTCTTAAATGTACCAGAAAATGCAGCCAATTGGTCCTCATAGGAAGAGGTGTCCATAACTCATCCGAAACAGTTTCGGTGTTTAAGCAACAGGGTTCCACGAACATTGATGAAGGTCAATTTTACTTCTCTTGACAACGGGAAGGTTCAAAACACCTGTTCAGGTCGGTTGGTCGATAGCATGCCAGTTAAAGTTCTCATTAACGAAAAAAATGAACTCCGACTCCGTATTACAGGCGAGTCGCATACCGCTTTGCAAATGCTCCGTGACCGATTGAACAATCATAAGTCAGTAGAGTATGCCAACTACTTCCCAGGTCACCCTGAACTCGACCCACCGGAATTTTACATTCGCACCACTGGAAAGGCAAAGCCACAAGCTATCCTCGACGAAATTGTTGGAAGCCTCTCCTCTGAATTTGACAGCCTCGCACTCTGAGGTGTACCTCTTTGCAGCCAACTGATACTTTGGCTGAAGCCATCGGATTAGTCGGTTATGCTACTGATGATACCGGCATCGGCGGTGTCCTGAAATCAAGAGTCGCTGACTTTCGTGTTGATGAAATCGCAACAAAGATTACATTGAATCCAAAAGGCCGATTTACGGTTGCGAAAGTCACACTTACCAACTGGGAAACCAACCGATTCTGCAATAATTTATCCAAGAAGCTTGGAATTTCTCGCAATCGTATCTTCTTTGCAGGAACCAAAGACAAGCGAGCAGTCACATCCCAACTCTTTGTCATCGATGCACCTCAGTTCAAAGTTGAAGCAGTTGAAATCAACGATGTCATCATCGAAGTACTCGGACGCACACATCAAAAAATTGGGTTCGGAAATCATCGAGGCAATCGATTCACCATCGTTGCCCGAGGTTGTGCCCATCCAGATGGTTCTCCAATGACTGAAGATGAAGCCATGGAAGAAGTTGAGGCGATCAAATCCAATATGGTACAAATGCTCGGTGAGGGAAGAGCTCCAAACTGGATTGGACCACAACGATTTGGAAGCGGAAGAGCCGTCACTGCAGAAGTCGGAGCACGTGTTGTTCAAGAACGATGGGAAGATGCAGCCCTCACCTATATTGCCAAAGAAGGGGCTGATGAGAAAGATACTGTCGCTGCATTTAGAGCCCATGTGCGAGAACATGGCATCACTGAAGAAGGTCTTGCTCTCGCTCCAGATTGGCTTGGATTTGAGCGACGAATGGTCGAACATTTACTCAAGAATCCTGAAGACTTCATTGGAGCATTTAGGAAACTGCCGAACAATCTCCAACTCATGACAGTCCACGCATTGCAATCTGTCGTGTTCAATCGATCTCTCAAAAAGCGTCTTGAAAACGGGTTGAGCATCACAACACCAGTAACCGGTGATTTAGTTGGAAGACTCGATGAAAAAGGGCAACTTGCCGTAAGCAGTTGTGTTACTGTTGAGGACAGAACAGCACCCCGTATAGGAAGAAACTGCGATCTAGGAAGACTCACTGTAACTGGTCCGCTTCCTGGGCGAGACATACGTACATGTGAAGGGAAACCAGGAGAATTTGAACAATCAGTTCTTGAGGAAATGGATCTTGCTGAAACATCATGGATGGTGGAGGCGATTCCACGTTTGACCACATCGGGAACGCGCCGTTCATTGACAACAACTTTTTCTGACTTTTCAGTCGAAGTGACACCGAAGGCTGCAGAAGAAACTCTTGGCGAACGCTGGAATCAAGGTCCCGGTGAAAACAGTCGATGGCATCCTGACGGAGCCTGTTTGAAATTTAGATTCACACTTCCGAGCGGATCGTATGCTACGATTCTTCTCAGAGAATATATGAGAGGACCTTTGAATCAACTTTGATTCAAAGAAGGCCCATCGAAATAACTTCGATTTCGCCAACACCAGAAATGCTTGCCATCTTTTCTTCGAAAGCATCAGCAAGTCCTTCTCCGTCGTTCATAACGACGTGAACTTGTACGAATTTTAATCCGAAAGCAAGAGGCTTGATTTCGACGAGTTGAACGTTGTAGGTATCGTCTCCGAGTCCTTGAACGGTTGAAGCGATCATCGATGTGTCGACATCTTCCATCTCAGCATCAGGGTTTACTTTGTATGTCATTGCTACCATGCCCATGTTCTCACCTCAGGGTCCAACAAAGCCGCAGTTTGAGCATGTGTAAGAGACGCCTTGGTCACGGCATCGTGGGCTTCTTCCAATGGAATGGCCGCAGTTAGGACATGGGAAAGCTGTTGAGCCGACTTCTGTCAATGGTATGCCGGATGATGTGCAATTCTTTGCTCTCTCTGTCATATTAGTGCCTCAGTTGTAGTTTGCCCACGACCTCCCCTTCTTTATGGTTGCGTGCGAAACGTAAGCCTTGATTGACGACCAACGCTCAACCAAAGGCTCTCATCTTTCCGATAACACCATGCATTGTGGATCTGAATAAATTGACCTCTGGTTGCATCAATAGCATCTTGACCCCACAACTTTACCCGAATCCAACCACTGCAATCAGAGAGAACAACATGTCGCACTGGCATTGGTTGATTCTCGACACGAGCCATCGCTAATGGATAACAACGAATCAACTCTCCACTGAAAGAAGTGATAAACCGTTTTGATCGAAGGTCATGGATACATGTAAGAGCCATACATCGAACAAATGCGTTAACGATTATTATTGTTAAGATGAATCTTTCTTTCGGCGAACTGTAAATTTGGTCTTGGTTGCAACCACATCATCATCGATCTCATCGCCACCTAGTATTTTGTTGACTTCTGTTTCATAATCGACAAGAACAGAACCAGATTCAGTCTTCCAAGGAATGTAATTGCGACAAATGAGATACACTTCGGATGAGGAATTCCGAGAGGCTTCAGGAGAATACCGACGAACTGTGGAGAAGTGTGGCTTTACTGCGTTTATCAATTCCTCAACACCGACACCTTGGAACAACTTGGTAACAAAAGAACCACCATTGCAGAGTAAAGGTAGAGCGAAATCGAACACCTTTGCAACAAGTGTCATCGCTACTGCTTGATCGATGTTCCACTTGCCAGTAATATCAGGAGAAATATCCGACACGACTGAGTTTACTTTGCGTCGTTTTAATTCAGCAACGATGCGTTCTTGGGTCAATGGATCAGTAATGTCTCCAACCATCAACAAAGCCCCATCAACTGGTTGACATGGTTCGAGATCAATGCCTATGACCAAACCAGAAGAACCGACTTCTTCCACTGCCACTTGTGCCCAACCACCTGGGTGGCATCCGACATCAAGAATGACATCCCCTTGACGCATTAATTCAAATCGTGTTTGGATTTGCTTTAGCTTGAAAGCTGAACGAGCACGATACCCGCTTGCCTTGGCTTGTTTACGCCAAGAATCACGCTTGTGATTTTCAATCCAGTGGTCTGCCATTGCAATCCCCTAAATCGAATGCTGGAACTCATCATCATAACACCTTCCCATTATTCTTGGGTAAAACGATGAGATGAAGGAGGACGAGTACGTCGCCACGACATGAGCGGAGTTCGAAAGGCACTGTTCTTGACAATCCTTCTGACACTTATCCCTCCAGCAGATGCGATTCGTATCAATCCTGAATCATGGACGAACACAGCATTTGTGGAAGGAGGCTTCACTATTCTTGTTGAAGAATACACTGCGACATGGTGTGAAAGTTGTGCCCAAATCGATGAAGATTTAGAAATCATAACCGATGATCATGGAAGTCGAATCTCGATGGTATCTTACCATCCGAGTGATGGAGTCGACGCCTTTCAAACACCTGCTTCAGAATATCGTCTCGATCGGTTACGACTTCAACACACTGACCTTACTGGAACACCATCGTTTATTGTTCACAACGGACTAGTACGAGAAGGAGTTGAATCATGGCCGGATGTTCAGAGTGATATCTTGAAAGAAGAATCAAGTCAACGTGGCTTCACAGAACTGAAGGTTACGGCAGAAACAAACGAAACAGAACTCACAGTTACTGTCTTTCCTCCTTTCCATGACACAAACCATAACAACACTCAGATTAGCATCCTCTTTTTAGAACACAATAAAGAAGTTGGAGATGAATTTATCAATCCAGGAACAGATTACAGGGACAGAGTCCTTGTTGGACTGGCAGAGTTCCCTATGGTTGGCAATCCAGTCTCGATTGATGCAACCATTATTGCTCCATTTGTAGCGAGTTATCCAATCGATTCAATGGATCAATGGAGCGTTATTGTTGTTCATGAATACACAAATGAGGCATTGGTAAACAAGTCTACAACTGATTCAAAACCACTGGGAGTTGTAGAAATAAGTCTCAAAGATCCCCATCAAGAAGAATCAGCAGAGCTTCCGCTTATTCTTCCTATAATCATCTTCGTAGCCATCGGAACGCTGGGCATTATTTCATCTGGGAAAAAGAAAAAGGTAAAAGAAGAGGAATAAATGTATCAAAACAGTTCTCTTTTCAGGTAATTAATACCGTAATGTGGAATTTGTTTATGCAAAACACCCATTCATTGATAAGGTATTGTGACAATATAGTATCATGGAAGAAACATTTGAAGCGAACACGCAAGATGATGACCATGTTAAGGAATGGATGGTGGAGTTCATTGCAGTGGTTAACGATACAACGAACCAACATCTTTCAGTTCTCTATGGAACAGACAAAGAAGATGTTCAACGGGCTTTGTTGCATGAATTGAGAAGAATCTACACTGAAACCGATCGAATCGATGTAACCATCGTTCGCCTCGAAGAATGCAAATCTGAAGAAGGACCCATCTTTGAAGGACTTTTTATCCCTTAAGCTCGTTCTCGATAACTGATAATGATGTCTTGGTTATTTAGTAGGACGTAGTTGTCAAACAAATCAATTTCTTCAAGCGTACCATTCACATCACGATTGTACATGACCAGTTCGTGCGTTGAATTGACTCTGTAATCAAAGATACCATTCTCATCGAAGTGTTGACCCCAAATATCGAAAAAGACACCCAGTTCTACATCCTCTTCAGTTTCCATCTCTAAGTGGAGTTTACCATCCGAAGAATGTGTATGAACAACATGCATATTTGCACCCTGTTCATTGCATGCGTTGCTGTTTACTCCCACATTCTCGGGTATTGTGACAAATTGTTCTTCGATTTGAATGGTGAGATACATGTGATCATGGCGGGCGAGTCCTCCGTGAGAAAGACATTTTGAGGCGAGTGGATGGATTTCGTCAAGTGAATTACTTTGCTCGAGTTCATCATTGGTATCGATGACAGAGGTTGGAGTTGAATCATCATCTCCAGAGAGAATATAGCCGCCCTGATAGGCCACAATAAGAAGGCCAATTACCGCAATAACAGCGATTGAGGCATCTCGATTCAGAAGTTCACTTCCTGGTTTTCTTTAGTTCAGGAGCCCATTCTTCTGATTCATACATTCTAAGCAAGAAGAAGAAAGCGGCCATTGCAATAATGTTAGCAATGTGAGCAGTTGTGCAAAATGGACAAATTAAACCCTCTTTTATCTCGTAACTTACCAAGAGCCCGATTACCGGGAGTCCAGCAATTGTCGCTCCAAGACCTGCTTTGAGGAAGGTCGGTGTAGCAAAAGCGAGGGGCTCCTTAGCGACTGTAATAACGATCCAGAGGAGAACACAGAATGCAACCATTCCTAGAAGTCCCCACGGTTGATTGATGAACGGAACCGTATTGTACTCAGCGTTTCCAATAAGACCATCGCAATTGAGAACTGAACTTCCAGTACAAACGCTTGTGCCTTCACTGAGTTTGTTGTGCATCCACAGCGTATGTGCTGATACTGTAAATCCGCCTGTACAGACGAGCATCAAACCTGCAAGCATTCGCCCACGCTTGGTTGACGTTGAAGGCCATTTATTGACAAGGAATCCGCCAACTGCTTCGCCCATTGGCGTCATTAGAATGACTCCAAACAGGATAATAGCGGCGTGGAATGAAAGAAAAACATACTCGCTCATTGGGTCTCGCCTCCGTATTTCTTGGTGAGTTGCTCAATGGCTTCATTGAGTTCAATGTAATTATCTCCGGTATAATCTGTCAAAGAAAAGACTTCTCCGTTTACAGCATCCCAACCGATCGAGTTGGAAGTCTGTCCAGAATTCCAAGCAACGAGCCCGTCAGGTTGCACGAGGAAGTATGACGGTGTGGCTCCGACATCCCAATCGCCAGCGATATCGATATCCAAATCATCAACATATGGGAACGTATGTTCGTAGGAATCTCTGAATTCCTTAATTTCAGAACGTGATGAATCTGCAACGAATTCAACAGCGACTGCAATGAAAATTACTTCAGGACCGTCCCAAACCGCTGAGGAATATTGCTCAGCCCAGTTCCCAACATCTTCTGCACTTTTCTTACAATAACCACAGTCAGTATCTAAAAATTCAACGGCTATCCAAGGAGCATCACCCGTTGAATTCGGACTCCAATCAGGCGTTAAGAGATCATCAAAAACAAAGGTCTCCCAACCGTTTCCGTTGTAGGCTTCTGATGTGAAAATTGGAGCTCGCTCTCCAGGTTGCGTACCTGTTGCGATAGGATTTGATGTGAACGCCACGAGAAGGAGTCCTACAAAGAACAGAGATATCACGATAATAGCGGCGTCACCACGGGCACTGGCTTCTTCGGAACGATATAGATTATTCATCATCTCACTGTTTAACTCCACCCAATCCTTCCAAATAAGGGCGATGGTATTATGCTGAGGACTAGGTTCAATTATCGAGACCAATTTCTTGAATCAAAACACGAGCAGTGTGGCGTACTGCCTCTTCACTGTTAAATTTCACATTGAAACCAGATGCAATCATTTTGTCAATCGCCAGCATAGCCCGAGGGATATCTCCGGCCCAGCCTCGAGAACCTCCTGTGTATGAGATTTCAGCACTTGAATAACCCGTTTCTTCAACAACAATTTCTGCAATACGACGAACACTGCACGTGTCATGACTGCCCAAGTTGAAAAGGTTGAGCGATTCATTTTGGTGTTCCATCACGTGGAGAATACCGTTGACACAATCTCCAAC
This sequence comes from uncultured Candidatus Poseidoniales archaeon, assembly GCA_963968475.1. GTDB lineage: Archaea > Thermoplasmatota > Poseidoniia > Poseidoniales > Poseidoniaceae > MGIIa-L2. The sequence goes on from CAXAHE010000017.1 coordinate 24,341, forward strand.
TTCCATGTAGGATTTTTCTTGCAGCCCGTCACCGAGTACTTCCAATTCTGCGGGATTTTTCTTGAGTTTATGGATGAAATCAAAGATTACACCATGGGTTCCACGATCACCGATAATGTTTGCAAATCTGAATATGTAGCCTTGTAGACCAAACGTTCCAACCCAGCTACTAATGAGCGATTCACCTGCTGATTTGCTTGCCCCATACAATGAGATTGGCATACATGGACCATGATTCTCAGGCGTTGGCATTGGCGCATTATCACCATAAACAACAGAAGATGATGCGAACATGATGGTCGGAACACCATGTACTCGCATCGATTCAACAACATTGTAGGTTGCAAGCGTTCCTTGTTTGAGATCTGTATCTGTGATTTGGGTGCCTAAGCGAATGTCAGGATTGGCAGCAAAATGGAATACAACATCAACACCTTCGAAGTATTGAGACATTGCTTCATAATC
>CAXAHE010000018.1:0-21420 GCA_963968475.1 uncultured Candidatus Poseidoniales archaeon
ACTTGGATGACCTTGTATCGGACACCAGGAATATCTCCGTATGAACGACCCATGCGTCCACCGATACCTTCGACCATTACTTCGTCGTGTTCATCGATGAAGTTGATTGCACCATCGCCGGGAGCAAAAGCTGTGAGTTTGTTTCCGTTCTTGATGAGTGAAATCTTGACGGCTTTACGAATTCCTGAGTTTGGTTGTTTGGCCTCAATACCGACTTTTTCAATAACGATACCTTTGGCTTGTGTGGACCCAGCAAGCGGGTCGTGGCGTGCTCGAGACTTGAGCATACGCTTTTTGTAACGACGGTCCGACCAGCGGAATTTTTGTCGATCCTTAGCCATCTTGGCGCCTGCAAACAGTCCTCTACCCATGATAATCCCTCATTCGAGCAACTTTGCGACTTTGCTTTCATATATCAAGGCGCCGTTTGATAGGCCTGAAATAATTGCAGAAATGAACTAAAGAATAACATCATAAATAGGATACCTATGGTATAGATATGATTCCACAGTCTATGCGACTCTTTTTGGCATTATTTACTATTGTCCTGGGTCTCCTTGTGATCGCCAACCACTGGGTTGAGTTTGTTACTGAAACCAGTGACCTGTTAACAACTCACGTTCTTGGATTCGTATGTGTCCTCTTCGGAATCAACTTGCTGTCTGAGTCATCTGAACATCCCGATGAAGTTCAAGCACGATACCAAGAAGATACGCAAACTAAATTCTGAGGTGTGATTCATGGCATTTCGTGACCATTTAACACATGCCCGTCTAGTCCAAGATGAGATTAGCCTGATTCATGGTGTATGGAACTACAGCAGAGAACACAATCATCCTATGCTCTTATTCGATAACATCTCAGAAGCCAATGGGCACAAAATTGCAGTCAACATGCTTACGAGAGACAGGCTCTGTGAAGCAATAGGCATTGAACCAGGCGTTTACATCGATACACTTGCCTGGGCTATGAAGAATCCAAGAGAACCTGTAATCGTTTCACCGTCCGATGCTCCTGTATACGATTGTATGCAAGATGCAGTAGATTTGACATCCTTACCTATTCCGCACCATTGGCCACAAGATCGTGGCAGATACATGTCTGCTAGCGTAATTATCGCAGAAGTTGATGGTCGAAGAAACATGAGTTTCCATCGACAATTCCTTCGAGATGAATCTCACCTAGTAGTTCGTCTTGTACCACGTCATCTCAGAACAATGGTCGACGAAGCGAGAGCAAAGGGCCATGAGGTAAATATTGCAATTGTCAATGCTCCTGATCCCGTCGTTCTTCTTGCAGGAGCGATGTCCTTTGATGAACCAATTGATGAATTATCGATAGCAGCAGCCCTTCACGAGAAACTGTATGATTCCTCTCTTGAACTTGTTGCACTACCCAACGGTATCCAAGTGCCTGCAAATGCAGAATATGCAATGTGGGGGCGAATTACAACCGAGAACGACGATGAAGGACCGTACGTGGATATTACCGGAACCGTGGATGATGTTCGCCAACAACCCGTCATTGAAGTCGACGGAGTCCTTCACAGGAACGAACCTATTTTTCATGCACTTATTCCTGGTGAGGCTGAACATAAGACACTCATGGGATTGCCTCGGGCTCCTACAATCAAAGATGCAGTCTCAGAAGTTGTTGATTGTATTGATGTTTACATGACCGAAGGCGGTTGTGGATGGCTTGCTGCAGTCGTAAAGATTCGAAAGCATGACGAAGGGGATTCAAAGAAAGCAATCGAAGCAGCATTAGCGGGTCATCGTTCGATGAAGATGGTTACAATCGTGGATGAAGACATTGAGATTAGCAACCCAGTCCGAGTAGAATGGGCTATGGTTACTCGCTGGCAACCTGACCGAGATACCTACATTTACAGTAATCAAAAAGGATCAAGTCTCGACCCATCGAGATATGAGGATGGCAACACATCCAAGGTTGGATTCGATGCAACCATCCATCACGGAGATAACCCAGAAGGCTATCAGAGTGTCCAATAGGAGGGTCGCAATGCGAGAGCATAGTGGGGATAATTTACAACATCCACGAAGAAACTTGGGCAACAGATATCGTTCACAAGCCCAAAAGTTTGTTCGCTTAGCAAAGAGTGACCCAGAACGTTCTGATTCTAACTTTCAATGGGCAGAACAGAATGCGAGACAAGCGATTTTGCATGATTTTACCGATGAGAGAAATTGGCGATGTCTTTCTGATATCAAACTACTACTCAATGACAATGATGGATTAGGCATCGTTTTAGAAGATATATTCACAGTTCTCGGTAGAGATGTTGATCAGTTTGAAAAATTGAAAAATCTGAATTATCTTGAATACGGAGTTGAACTGCTCGAAGCTGCTTTTGCTCGAGATCCTCTCACCGCAGATGCTTGGTGGGATGCCTTGGTTGTTCGAGGTGGTGGTGATTCTCAAAGTGATGAAGTTCTCCTTGAGATTGCTGAATTTGCAGATCGATGCAGAGATTTAGATTTCAGAGATCAGCGTGCAAACATCATTTATGGTCGTCGAATTGAACAACTAAGAATGCAAGGGTTTGAGGATTTATTCATCGAATTATGTCGCCATCTTCTTGCTCACCGCCCTTCAAATCATGAACTATGGATGCAACTTGGGAGATTGCATGAGCGTAGAGGAGAAACTGATTCTGCATGGTCTTGCTATGACCATGTTCAAACATTACGACCTCATTTACTAGCACGAGACGAGTTCCTGTTAAGACTCACAACGTCAATGGATGGTGGGGAATCACGGCCATGGAGCGGGCCTGAACTCAAACACCGTACCGCGTTCCTTGAACAAATGGAATCTTTGACACGTCGAGTCCGAACCGTTGAATTAACTGATTCGAATGATGTAGTTTCAGAGATTCCAGAAGAATTTATTCATCCAGACATGCCGAAATTGGATGCCTTGATTGAATCGGATAATATTTCTGAAGCATTCTTTTTGGCTCGAAGGCTTGTCGCCTCAGGTGAGGATTGGGCTGATTCTTATCTTGAGAAATGCCGCAACCTGATGTAGGTGTTTTGATGAATCCAACCTTTGTATTAGCGTATGTTGTTCAATCTAAGAATCCAAGTTCTGTCATTCATGGTGGAAATATTCTCATGGTTCGCCATCCAGATAGAGGTTGGGAATTTCCTGGCGGACATGTCGAAGAAGGTGAATCTCCAGAAGAGGCCCTGATGAGAGAACTTCAGGAAGAAGTTGGCGGAAAAGGTATGCTAATCTCATGGAATACTGAATATTATCCAGATGGTTGGGTGGGATTCGTCTCCGTAGATTCAGATCACGCACCATTTGATGGAGAACGTTGGACTGTTGCAGACAAGGTTGTTAGCGAAGTACGTTGGTTTGAACATATTCCGCCTTTTACTCACTGGGATGCTCAAGAAGTTATAGATTTGAGCCAATGGGTCGACTCTATAGAATCAGGGCATTAATTCTTGAAGACGCTCTGTCCATTCTTTTAACCGGTTTTCTTCAAGTGAACAACCAAGAATTACTGCAACGAGCATTGAATCTTGAACTTGTTCAGGCTTAGAAACTAACCAATCCATTGTTTCAAACCTGCCAAGGCGATTAGCCATCATGGCCATTGCCCGTAGATCAGGACGATCATCACCATTTGGTGTCTTATCGAGGCTCTCTATACACCATGAAAAGACACCATTGACATCATCAGGATGGACAGAGAGTGTTGGACTCTCTTCACTTGCATCTCTTGGTTTGGCTTCATCGACTTGTTCTTGGAAACGAATTGCTTTTTCATCTTGATGTTCAATAGTTAAGTCTAGGAAGAGAGAGCCTGCTTCGATAGCCATCGTTGGTTGTTGTGCCAATATAGCATGCCCATGCCCGTTCCATGCGTTTCTTGCTGCATCAAACATGTGGCCATATCTGGCGTGAATTCTTGTTGCTCCAATTCTGGAAATAGCGATTGTTTCATGTGCATGATTTTCTTTTCGAGAGATATCACCATAAACTTGCAAGGCCATCAAATCTTCACCGTTGGCCATATGAAATGCTGCCTTGTTCAAGAGTGATAAGTCATGGTCTCTGCTGGCTTTAGATACTGATTTCAAACGAGTTTCTGCCCATGTAAGGTCTTCTTCAGCTCCAGCAGTATCACCGCGCTCAAAACGCTGTAATCCACGTTCCATACGAAGTCTTCCTTCGAGTGATAAATCCCGTGTAGCAGTATTTCTACAGACGGTAAGGGCGTGTTCAATTGCTTCTTCAAGACGAGTATCTCCAAGCATTCTCCTGCGCACGAGGTCAAATGTGGCTCGTTGAGCAGGTGTTAACTCTGGTAGGATGAGTTCAACTAATTCTGCAGCATCGAGGTACAATGCAGCTTCTGCGATTGCCATCCAATCATTCCAACCTGAATCTGAACGCCATTGTTCAGCAATCTCAATTTCCACAGGGCCTTCTTCTCTCCATTTAGAAATGAATAATCCAGGGGCTTTAGGTCTCATTCGTTCAACTCCTTTTGTAATGTCAGATGCGCAATGAATGAGGATTCTGCTCGAATACGATCTATTTCACCTGTCCAACCCGCTGCGCCATCATGGCCTCCACCTTCACCACCATGTTGTTGAGCCACTTCTTGCATAATTTTTCCAAGATGTACTCCACGTAGTGTGGCATTACGAGTTGCTCGAGCAGTCAGACGTGTTGAGCCATCTCTAAACCTCGATACAAGTGTCACGTCTGAACCAACACCGAGAAGCATTGAAGCAAGCCTCCCTTCAAGGGTACCAGCATATGTTGTTACCAGGGACCAATCTCCAGCAGCATGAATCTTTGAACGAGACATTCCCCGTAGCAAACTGCCTCGTTCGCTCGGGTTGGTTTGTTCTTTTTCGAGATGTTCTGAAAATTCAGCATAGTCTATTTCAGTATCCTCAAGCAGAAGAGATGCTGTGTTGAACGATGATTGGTCAGCATGCTTAAATCGTCCTGTATCAGTAATGAGCCCTGCCAATAGCATCTTTCGTACATTCGTAGAAAGGCAATTGGGAGCATAAATGGATAGGAATTGTGTAATTATCTCTGTCGTAGCACGGACATCCCATTGCAACATCAGATCGCCTTCTTTTAGATTCCAGCCATTGGTAGCATGGTGGTCGATGACAAGTAAAGGGACATCTGGCAACTCGAATCCAACCTGGTCAGGTGAGCCAGCATCGACGATTACGATACCGCCCATATGTTGTGGCCAGGCAGTTCCTTTTTCGGTGATTTTTCGAAATGGGGCATCGTATTTGGAAACCATCTTTTTTGCGACTCTACCGAGATGTAATCCACAGGATAACATGCCTGAGTGGTACGATGACAGAGCAACTGCTGATCCAACTGTATCCATATCGCCATTCTGTCCAGTTACGACTGGAACGGCACCTGTGGCTAGAGCATTATCAAGCCACAGTTTCATGGCTTCAAGTTGTTCTTTATGAGTGGTCAAGCTTCTCCCTCAAGTGAGTTCTTGAGTTCTTCATATGCTGTTACAAGTTTTGCTTCATGCTCAGCGAGACGCTCAGCATGTTCTGAAAGTGTGGAATGAGTTGCTTTCAATTCAACAATAAGTTCGTTGCGGTCATCAACTTCAACCAAGACCCCGCCGAGTTGTCGATGAAGTGAGAGACCTTCTGGATGTTTTTCGACTGCATCGATTGTCGTCTTTAGTTCTTGCAATTGTGCGCGAACAGTTGCGACTTGGTGGCGTGCATTTTGTACTTCGGAAACGACAACTTGGAGTTGTTCCATGGTGCTCATGATTCATTCGAATCGCTATTGGTTGATGAACCTGCGGTTTGGATTACCTTGAGAATTTCATCGGCTGCTATGAGTCCACGAATACGCGTGTTCCACATTGCTCTGAGATCTTTTGCATTAGCTTCATGTAAGTTGAAACTAAATTGATTGTCGTCAATTGAGGTTGTTTCAGACTCACTCGTCATCGATTCTTGCATTGCTTTGCGCTGACGCACATTAGAACGCTGAATTGTGCAAACAAGTGAAAACGGCGTCTCCGCCATTTGTCATCACTCCTCTTCTTCAGATGCCTTGCGCTCGAAGTCGAGTGCGGCTTGTTGTGCAATGAATGCCATGTCGGCAGTTGTTGCTCCTTCAACGGATCGTCGAAGGATACGTGCGTTAGCATCGCTAGCACGTGTGAATGGTTCCCATGCGCCACCAGCAAAGGTGTGTCCGCACTTTCCACAGGACCAAATTCCTACGGACTGTCGGGTAACCTTGCGGTAATGGCAAACTGGACATGTATATTTTGCATTTTTCTTTGCGAGTGCACTACCTGCATTTCGTCGTACGCTAACACCGTAACGTGCTCCGAATCGTGCTGTAGCCTTTGCTTTCTGGGTTCTCTTAGCCAATCAGTTCCCCTCCTTTTCTGCAACCATTTCTCGTAGTTCAGTACACTTCTGCTCTGCGACCGCAAGAATCTCTGCAAATTCGCTCGGAGTGAACACTCCTCTTAGTCCCTTCTGTAGGGAGTGAAGGTGTCCTTCATCACCGAGAGTGATATGGATTCGCTCATCTCCGCCCAATTCTTCTTCTTCAGATGGGTCATAAACGAATCTTCCGCCGGCACGAGTGAACGATGCCATAATCGGGGAGCCGTTGACTAACAATCGGTGATCTTCACCAACATCAAATCGTTCTGCAGGGACAACTGCGGTTCGCAATGCAGCAATTGCAGCGAGTCCAGCAGCATCGAAGATATTTCCACCGTCTGAGAGTACGTGAATGTCGATCATGACGCCCCATACTTTTTCGCCGGGAACGATACAGAGTTTCTCCATATCGATACAACCGGATTCACGGATTCCTCTATCGACAACTCGACCTAGTTCAATGGATTGAGGAGATGGTGGTCCTGGCTCGTACTTTCTGTGAGCAACAGGTCGAAGTTCAGCACCGCACATCAAGGAACCTTGTGTTGGTCGGTCTGGCCAAGGAGTTCGAATCTCGAATTTTACACCAGCATAGATGATGGTGTCTCCCCAAACGACCTTTGCAGATCCTTCAGCATTGTAGAGGCAGTCGACTTCAAGGGATACATCTCTGCTGTCCCATTGTCCACGTCCGTCTATTCGCTGGTCATCAGCAGCAAGTCTCTCTAGTTCTTGGCGCAAGAGTGTAGGTACAAGTTCAACCATCAGTTATCACCTCGTTCATAACGACGCTTAAGGGCATCAACCATGAGTACATGAATCTCAGAAGCTGCTTTGAAATTGTATTCCATTGCAAGATTGAACTCTTCAATTGAGAGGTCTCCATCCATTTGTAAAAATGCGATTTCTCCGGTGTTTGGAAGAATTCCAACTGGCAAATCTGCTTGTCCATAGTTGTCTTCTGCTTTATCAAGGTCGAGGACAACTGTGTCTTCGATTTTCCCTGAAGCAACACCAACAATCATGTCACGCATTGGAATTCCTGCATCGGCTAGTGCAACTGCTGCTGCAGTGATACCGACACATCGAGTTCCAGCTTCAGCAGCAAGAATTTCGATTTCAACTCGAATCTTTGAACGTGGGTAGCGCTCGACTAGGACAACAGACTCAAGTGCTTCTGCTGTTACCTTGGAAATTTCTCGAGAGCGTCGATTGAATCCTGGTCTGATACGGTCTCCAGTCGAGAATGGAGCCATGTTGTAACGTACGTCAATAACTGCACGATCTTGTCGCTGAATCTTACGTGGATGTGCTTCCATTGGTCCATATACTGCAGCTACTGCAACATTCAGTCCATGGGTTACCATAGCTGAACCATCAGCCGCAGGTAATACACCCGCTTCAATCGATACTGGACGCATTTCATCTACTGTGCGTCCGTCTAGTCTTTTTCCATCGTCTCGCAATAGCTTGACGTCTCCATATCCTCCCATTAGTTTTCACCTCGTTGTTGTTCTAGTGCATCTACTGCATCTTCGAAATTGTTCATGTGGCCTTCGTCGACCAGTGTTTGAATCAGTCCACGTACAGTGAACATGTTGTCAGCGTCTCCGTGGACCCATACTCTGCCGTTATCTGCTACGATAATTCGACAATCTGATAGATCTCTGATTCTGCTAACCATTGAATTGTTATCTCCTCGAAGAGTATCGATGAGATTGACTGGAATTGCGATAACGCATCCTTCGTTGAGTCTGCGTAGTCCTATGCCTTTCATTGTAAGGACCATGTTGTGAGCCTCGTCAACTTCTTGGACACGAGCAAGTGCTGCGTCTCCGATTCCAAGGTGTTGTCGGGTTGATCCGAATTCAACTTTCCAAGGAGCGAGGGACATAGGTAAGAGTGCTTGGAACGGTCCGTTCACGTCGAAGAACCATAGGTTGTTTCTTACTTCAGCGACGACGCCTACAATCAGGTCTCCTGATCGTGGCATGTATGCGCTGTTAATTGGACGAACTGAGACGACATCGTTCTGTTCGTTGAGCCACCCGAGTCGGGTTGCGATGAATTCTTCGTTCTGTGCTATTGCACCAGAACCTGCGTGCTTCCCGGTGGATGGTCCGATGACCATTCCCGGGGTCACTAGGCGCTGCTCGGCGCCAACTTGACCTTCGGACATTCTTTTCTCTCCAGTCCCGGCCACTGGACATCCCATGATAAAGGACACCCCTAAGCCTGCGCTACAATTCTTTGACTTCCGCTTCTGATGCACGCTTCAAAACTTGACCAATGATGTCTCCTTTCATTCCAGCAGGTATCTCGACCACACATGCCCAATCACCATTTTCAAGCCATCCTTCCTTCTCCTGATAAGACCTAAGGAGATTGCTTACACTTCCGTATGAGGAGCCTGGGATGCGGAATGCCAAACGCACGGATTCAAAACTTAGTGGAATCAGTGGCTTTAGTTTAGCAATAGCATCTTTCACTTGGTCTTCTAAACGCTTGAATGGATCAACAGTGTATTTCGATTCTTCCAACGCCAGTTCGATACGAGTCCTTGGATGAGGAGACTTTGAGCGAGGATCTATGGCCTGTGTTTGGATATGATGAATAATTTGTTGACGCATTGTTTCAACACGTGCTTTACGTTGAGCAGTTGTGAGTTGAATGGATCCCTTTTTGAGGATTATCATGAGTATTTTTCCGACATCGAGTGTTTCAAATGTCTTCATGAGAATTTCTTCAGTTGGTCTTTCACCACTTCGAGCATCATGGAATATTTCATCCATGGCCATAACATCATCAAGATCAAATTTGGAAGGGTCGAGTTTCCACTCTTCGATTTGGTCAGGATCGACTAGAGCTTCGTAGCGCTTTCCACCTTTTTCAATACGTGCAAGAACGGAATTATCGAGGCTTACCATGGTTCCACCAATTGGTCGATGGAGCAAGGTCCCAATGAACCTACCTGTTTCAGTCTTCAAGAGGCTTGAGTCTATCAAGTTGCTTAGTAACTTCGCCACGGTCAAGGATTCTGTATCCATCTCCATCAATGACGACGACTTCAACAGCTTCTCGGTTGAGTTCAGTGTCGTTTGCTGAACGTAGGGCTTCTAATCCCATCTTCATAGCTGCATTGAGTGTCATGCCAGCCTTCCAGTTCTTTTCGAAGTATTCGATGACTGTGTTCCTGTTGCTGCCAATTGCACCTGCGTGGTATGATTGGTAAGCGCCCGATGGATCCGTTTCGTAGAGGTGGATGCCTTCGTCGTCAACACCACCAAGGAGTAGTGCAGTTCCGAAGGGTCGTGAGCCACCGTATTGGGTGAATGATTGCTTGAAGTCACATAGTTTCTTGACCAGTACATCGACTGGGACAGTATCTGCATAAGTGATTCTGTTAATTTGGGATTCGACACGTGCACGAGCAACGAGTTGTCGAGCGTCAGCCACCAGTCCTGATGTTGCTACGCCAATATGCTCATCAATTTTGAACATCTTTTCGATTGATTCTGGAATGATGAGGCGGGATGCGATTCGCTTGTCACAGACAAGAACAACTCCTTCCTTGAATTTCAATCCAGCGGTTGTTGTTCCTCTTTTTACGGACTCACGTGCGTATTCTACTTGGAACAATCGTCCGTCTGGGCTGAATGTCGTAATTCCATGATCGTATCCTCTTCCACTTGGTTGCATTATCTCACCATTTCCATCTCGTCGTCGACGCTTTATGAGGGTGCGGGTAGGCGACCCTTGGATTCAACCAAGAACACGACCCATTTGAACACTTGGCTTTGAATCCCTTAATGTCATGAAGTTGAACGTGTACGCTTATCCATGCGCATCGCCGTGCTCTCCTCTGGTGGTAAGGATTCTTCCGCAGCATGGTGGTGGGCGCAATGCAGAGGCTGGGATGTCGTTGCGTTAGTTACTGTCCAAATTCAAGATGGGGATTCTCATATGTTTCAGGTTCCATCCACGCAATGGGTGGAGCATCAGGCCCTCGTTGCCCAGGTTGATTGGTATTCAGTCAATGCCTCGGGTTCTGTTGATGATGAGATTGAAAGTTTAGAGGCTGTTTTAGAAAAATTGAACCTTGATGCTATTGTCAGTGGAGCCTTGCGTAGCGATTTCCAAAAGGTGAAACTCGAAAACATGGCTCATCGGATTGGAATTCATTCATTTACACCTCTCTGGCATCAAGATCCATATTCACATCTCCATGGAATGATTGAGAACGGATTTGAAATTATGATTACTTCAGTTTCTTGTGAAGGTTTAGATGGTCAATGGCTCGGGCGAATATTAAATTTGGAAAATGTCAAAGAATTAAAATCACTTTCAGAAAAATATCGATTTAACATTGATGGAGAAGGCGGAGAATACGAAACCTTCGTTGTTGGAGGTCCACATTTACCAAGAACTTTGCAGATTGAAGGGACTGCTTGTTTTGATTCAGTACGTGGTGAATTTACAATAACGAACGTTCACTGAATGGCATTACGGGCAAGTTCAACTGCTTCATCGACAATTTCTCCGGAAACGCCAATATGATTTGCTGGGTCAAACATTGCCTCAAGTTCTTCTGCACTAAATGCAGCAACAATCGCCGGTGTTCGACTGCAAACATCGATTAGTTCCTCTTTGTTTGCCACAGCGGTAAACGAGGCTTCGCGAAGAATCTCATGTGCTTCATCTCGTGGGATTCCATGGTCGACGAGATCGATCATTACCTTTTCAGCCATGACCAATCCGCGTTGTGATTTGATATTCTCCATGCATCGGTCAGCATCTACCCACATATTGGTTAAGACGTCTCGTGTTTTAGCAATGACATCTTCGCAAAGTGCTGAACCATGAGAGAGAGTAAATCGTTCGCTGCTGGAATTGGCAAGATCTCTTTCATGCCAAAGTAATGCATTTTCGTAGGTTGGTATGATGAATGAGCGAACAATTCGAGCCAATCCTGATGCGTTTTCTGATTTAATTGGATTCTTCTTGTGCGCCATCGTTGATGATCCAACTTGTTTCTTGACATCAAATCCTTCTCCTGCTTCTTGTAATTCAGAGCGCTGTAGGTTTCGTACCTCTTGGAGAATCTTTTCGCAAGATGTAGCTACATTGGCAAGCCAAGATACGTATTCAACATAACGATCTCTTCCAACCACTTGAGTTGTTGCTAGAGGCACACCAAGTCCTAGATGGGTCAAAATCAGGCGTTGTAATTCACGTGCATTTACACCTTGAGCAGCACCTGTTCCGACAGCTCCTAGGAATTTACCGACAGCGATACGAGGCGTAGATTCATCGAGTCGTACCAGTTGTCTCCTCAACTCATCGAGCCAAACTGCCGCTTTGAGGCCGAAGGTGATTGGAACTGCTGCTTGACCGTGAGTTCTACCAAGCATTACTGTGTCTCGTTCTCGCTCTGCTACATCAGCACAAACGCCGATGAGGAGGCATAATTGTTCTCTTAGCATGACAATACTGTCTCGAAGTTGAAGGGCAACTGCAGTATCAACAATATCGTTTGAAGTTGCACCAAGGTGTATACACCAACCTGCTTCACCAGCGGCTTCAGCCATCGCTTTTGTTAAAGCCATGATGTCATGTCGGGTTTCTGCTTCAATTTCTGAAACTCGTTCCTTCGTAACAGATGTCGAATTGGCTATGGACTTCACGATTTCATAATCGGATTCCGAGACTCTTCCGAGTTGCATGTGAGCCCAAATGAGTGCACGTTCAACTTCTAATTGGCGTTCATCACGGCCTAACTCTGACCAGTTGTGTTTGATCCCTTTACAGCCCTATCGATAATCGAGTGGACAGAACGCCATAGGACACGCTCAAGAAGACGCTTCATGAACCTTACTTGGGAGCATTTTTGGAAATACTTCCACTATGGTTCAGATTTATCAGGCATCATTGCTGTTCGAATTAGAATCATCGCCAATATACTTGATATCAAAAAGGATAGGCCAACATAGACCGATAGGTTGTACCACATCATTGCTACACCGACCAGAGATGCATATCCAAATATCTGGCAAATGGCTGAAGCAAATCCGAGTTTCTTTACCATTTTTTCGCTCAATGTGCCTTTGTTCTCAAGGAGAAATGTATAGATTAGAAAATAAACACCCTGGAATGGAAGAGTTCCTGCAATAATGGCCAGAGCTACTTCTCTCATTTGTGTTGGATTTGCTTCCTGTTCAATTCCTTGAAAGAGCATTACTGCTGTATTTGTTCCTAATAATGCGGCCATGATCGTCCAGCGTTTATCTTGTGAAGAGGTTCTACTCTCAACATTGACTGAACCTTCACTCATATCCCGGACAGAGGAAGTAAGGGGTTTGTATTTTGTCCTACGAACGATAGATTATCGCAGACTTTGGAGTGAATAAAAATTCATCAGTTCACCAGACGAGACCAAGCATCTTGATGACAAATCCTGTGATGGTCGCAATGATGAACAGCAAGATCATCATTCCAACTGGGCCGTATTGATTTGTGTCCCTTATTGCTGTAGCAAAAAAGCCATCTCGGGCTACTGCAGCGGTGAATCCCTTTGCCTCTTCATAGGGAGGGGGATCTCTTCTTGGAATGCGCTCACCTTCTCGAACCTCTCCGCTCATGATTGTGGGTTCGTATGGAAGGTCATGAGCATTGCGCTGATGTTAATGTCAAATCTGTGAACAAGATGGGATAGACATGGCCGAACGTTGGGTGCTTGATTTACCAAGAAAAAGAATCCATCTCTCAGTGGCCGGAGGTTGTGGAGGAACAACCCTTGGTTTGCATTGTGCAGTCGATGAAATACAAGGGGGTGGACGAGTTCTTTGGGCTTCTCCGCATATGCCTAATGCGACCCGTTTTTCCCAACTATTTACATCTCTTAATATTGTAGAAGCGAGTCGTTTTCATGCCATGAATTTGATCGGTAATATGGAACGTTGTGTCGATGCAATCGTTGAAGCAGAACAGAATTTACCGAGCGTAGGCTTGATTGTTCTGGATGACTGGTGTGAAGCAACAGGACGTATCCCCTCACGAAACACAAATGCGGTTATCGACCTGGAAAAACGGATTGATGAGTCCACCACACTATTGCTCATCTCGAAGGCTGGAACCGATGTGAGTTCGAACGATACCGTAGTAAAACCACGGAGTGAATCAATTCTAAAGGCTGGTGGATTTGAAATATGGACCTTACAGGAAACAGAACATAAGTCCAAAATACTCATCTGCGATGAGAAAGAAATAATTGGAAAAATAGACGAATCAGGCTTCATCTTCTGAGTCTTCACCAAGAAGTTCAGCCATTTCTTCAAGAGCTTCTTCATCAGGTTCATCAAATCGTTGAGGGTTTCGTGCCCCTCCTTCCAATTCGTCCTCTCCGGCGACTTTAGGTGCATGATTTTCAATCATATTTTCTCTATTCTGCTTCGCACGTATTGCAACAAAAACAATCATCCCGATAAACATCAGGATGAGGATGAAAGTCGTTACGTTCGTGGTCAGGTTGTCTGCCATGAACGTTCTTATGTCTTCTCAGTAAATATTGTTTTGATGGATATTACTTCTCTTCTAAGGGTTTTGAGAGATGTCTACGTGAAGACGCAGGAGGTTGTACCCAGCCTCTGAATGGTGGGATTCTTTCAACTTCAACCCAACCTCTATCAGAAGTGAGGTTACATTTTTTGCAACGTAGACCCTGATTCTTTCCCATCGATTTCATGGACTTATTACACCGAACGCATAGAGGCCTTTTCTGTTCACTCATTGACTTCTTAACTTTGAGTAATTCCAGATGTAGAACATTATCTTCATCTCTTAATCCATTTCCGATTAATCGATCTCCCTTTATGACCCATTGTGAGAGCAAAGCAATATGTCCACTTTGTCGGAATGCAATCCAAGTACCTTCCGTGGTTTCAAGAACAACATGACCTTTTTTCAAAATAGATTTAGAATGGACAATTGCTTCGAATGGTTCATTCAGGTGATCTCCCGTTGCTTGATTTGTTTGGAATACAAGTGAGCCTTTGGTTGGTTCCGTATCTTCTCCTTGTTCAAGAATATCGAGACCTTCTTGTGCCCCTTCCTTCGTCCATGAACGAATTCCAAAAAGAACCGGAGAGCTGCCTCTTGGTGCGAGAAGGCTGGTGCCGAGTTTCGGATTTCTACATAGAAATGTATCCTCTAAATCTTCGACTTCCGTTAATGCTACTTCATCCAATAGACGTCTTCCTTCTGCTTCGTTGCTTCTCCAAGCAATTGCTTCATAGGTACACAGAGTCGCTGGCCACATAATTGCAGCAGTCGCCCCGATTCTTCCATTTCCTCCCCAATGGCGTGTTACTTCTGGTAAATCAAGGAGTTCAATCTCAGAAGAAACAGCAGATTTGTAAAACGTCTCATTTGTCATTGATTCACTGGTCCATATCATGCCGGGGTCTGCTGGATATTGCGTACGTTCGCTGTGGTCACTTGTTCCAAGAACACCTTTGAGAGAGGCGATATGATCCAGCCACCACTGGTCGAGATGAGTAAGCAGTTCTGCTTCATTTTCTGTAATCAATTCAACCGCAACAGCGGCATTTCCTCTTGTTCGTTGTTTTGCAAATGGCCACAGCCTGACAAGTCTCGGATTTCTAAATGACACAGTATCGGGTAACTCTTCCAATAATTGGAACAATACTTCCGTAGTACAACCACCATTGAGCGAATCTGTGTCATCAAGTCCAAGCCATCCCATCTTACCACCTCATCGGATCGTATTCATCGCCAGAATCTAATGTGTCAAGTACACGGTCAATCACCTGAGGTAACCCATGTTGTGATGAGACCTCAAACGTACGTGCACCAACTGCCCATCCTGCTCCCATGTCAGATTTTCGGTCTCCAACCATCGTATCCAACACGTTCCATGGTTCGGGTTTAACGCCTGCCCAATCGATTCGTGAATGCAAGACACGTTGATTTCTCAAGAGTTCGTGGCCTGTTCGAAGCATACCTGGCCATGGTTTTCTGCAATTACAACGATCTCTATTTCTGTGTGGGCATGTAAGAATAATGTCGATTAAGGCATCCTGATTTTCATTCAGTAATTGTTTACGTAATTCCTCATGGATTGTGTGCAATTGGTCAACATCCCACAAACCACGCATAATAGGGGATTGATTGGTTACGACACAAATTGTGAAACCAGATTCACGTAACTGAGCAATCGCATGGCCAGCCCCAGGAATGATATTCATTTGGGATGGATTGTTGACATATCCTTCCCGTCCGTAATTGAGTACACCATCACGATCAAGGAATGCAATCGGGCCTTTTGCCCATCCTTCTCCGTCAATGACAGGTCCCTCCATGACCAACCCAAGTATTGGGGGTTGTTGGATTTAGTGGAGCAAGTAAGAGCAAATGTTTCTATCTAGGTCACTCTAGGACCTTCTATGCTGATACCCAAAGAGTATGCCACTATTTGTGGTGCTTTGGGTATGATTTTACTCGGATATTCTTGGCATAAGCGGCATTCAAACGGTGTCAGTAGACCCGCACAAACTGGATGGATGCTCGTCGCTCTATATTTTTTCAATGAGTCTGGTTATTACTTCGAAATAGGGGATCTTGTCCTTACAGTAATGACGGCGTTAGCACTACCGCTTGGTGTCGGGTTAGTCATCGCCGAGGCACGTTCGTTAACTAAAAGAGACCGCGATGCACTAAATTGGGCTAGGGGTTGCATTGCTTATGCAGGTGGTCCATATCTTCTGATTGCTTCTGTACCGTGGTTCAGTGTGCTAGCAATCTGGTTCGTAGCCTCCCAAGTAGCTCTCTTTCTGTCATTTACAGGAACTGCGGACATACAATTGGGAGAGACATATGTCAACACAGAATCTGGGACATTTCTGTGGTCCGAATGGGATGGAAATAAGTGGTTCATGACAGATTCTTTTGCTGAACATCCGTATCAGACAGAACTTATCATGGCTGATGGGGGCATGATTGGCATTAATTTCGTTCTTGCTTGTACTGCTCTACAATCCATGATCGTGTTTATTGGAGCAATCTCTGTACTAGATATCGATCGTAAGCGACGAATTCGTGCTCTTTTATTCACGGTTCCAATCATCCATATTCTGAACCTTTTCAGAAATGCAGGATTGGTTTGGATGCATATCTCATATGAAGGGTGGGAATACCTCGGCATGAGTATGTTTGAGTTTGGCCACTCATACGCTTCTAGAGTCGTATCTTTGTTTGCGATGTTCATTATGGCAATTGCAATGTTCGAACTCTTACCAGAATTACACAGACATATACTACGTCTACTCGAATCCGTAGGTTTACGGAAACGTCAGAAGCAACTCACTTAATCATTTATCCAAGGAGAGTCTGGAGAGGTTCTGTGCCAATACTTCCCGCTTTTTGCGGGATATTCGATATGTTCACGGCCTTGGCTGTCCATCATCCCCATCAAACTAGCAGGAGGTTGAGATTCAGTCGCAAAAGAGGATTGGTTACTGAAGTCATATCCTTGTGATTCACTAGGAGCCTCAAATGCTTGCATTTGTTCATCATCTGTTGGAGCAATCGTATCAGGTACAGGTCCAAGATTAGGAGCTTCTAATATGGATTCTCCGCCATCCATTGCCATCATTCGTTCAGCAAATGCATCGGTTTTATTCCATTGATCCTGTTGCATATCATCAGAACCTCTTGAACTGCCACGTATAACCAGAACTAATACTCCAAACAGGACCAACAACATAACTGCACCAGCACTGTAGACAACGTCATTGGATACACTCGGGGCAAAGTCAGCATTATCACCAACGCCATCCCCATCCGCATCAGACTGTTCATCCGGATCGTTCGGGAATTGGTCATCAGGATTTAGTACACCATCTCCATCTGAATCCATAGGATTGTAGATTGTTTCACAGATAAGTGCAAATTCGCTTAATTCAAATGAATCAATGAATTCATCTTGGTTAAAATCTATCTTCTTGGATGAATAATGGTTTCCAGTATCACCGTTGTAAAATTCTATTTCATCAAAATTCGAGTTCGATATTCGTTCGTCTATTTGTAGGCTGAAGAGAGACAATTCGTTTTCACAGTTGCAAGCAAAGGCTAGAATTTCATTAAATTCTAAGTAAGAATCTCCATTCTGATTCACTTCAGAGAATTCAACGGTTCTTCCATTAAAGTCATCAATATATCTGAATTCCGATGAACTAATGAGTCCATCTCCATTGATGTCACTGTCGCTCATCATTTCTTTCAAGCCTTCGTCACATGCCAATATTTCGTCAGGATCTACCGGTTCATCTGGACCATTAGAACCACCTGACCCATCTCGTCCATCCCATGTCGCTACAATTGAGACATCAGAGAAATCATCCATAGAATTCAATGTGATGTCAAATCTTCCTTGAACAGGGAAATAGATGTACAATTCTTGAGATGTACCTTCTCCATATGAAATCCATTCTTCATCGCCAAATTGCCTTCCCGATTCCATCATATCTTCATCAAAGAAGTCGAAGTCGAAGTCGTCAAACCCGAAATCGGTTTCCCCGTCACCTTCGATAAGTAATTCTCCAGAACCGCCAAATGTATTGACGATCAATGTCTGAGTGTTTCTACCAACGTCAACATAGAAGAATAATTCCTCACCAGCAGGGGCACTCAAACCATCAATTTGCTCATCTTTGAATAACTGAATTGGAGTTCCATCGTATTCCCAAACATAGAGGTCAGTGAAGGAGGCAGTAATCTCCACTCCACTGAAGACAGTCTCTGAATCGAGTAGGATATACCAGGTTCCAGGTGTTGGATTGTTGAATGCAATCTTATCTCCGGCTCCTGGTGAACCTGAGTGATGATCTGCTTCACTTGCAGTTGGTGTGTTTTCGATTCGCATGTGTAGGCCAGCCTCTCCAAATCCATTGTCAAGATCAACTTCTAATCGTTCGGTACCTGTTGGTACATCGATGAAGAAGTATTGGTCAAGTCCATTATACCCACTCATAGGTCCATAGGAAATACCTGGAGTCAATTCCACTGCAGTTGTTGGATCCGCGTTTGTAGGTGCATATGTCATGTCTGCAAGGATTGTGTAATCGTTGGCTTTTCGGTATGTGTAGGTGACGACATAGTAGATGCCGGGTTCTACATCAAACAGGTTTACTTCCTCATCATTTCCTTGATTCATTGACCAGTCTTCCATAGATGAACCTGTAATTCCTTGTCCTGGTAAAATATCGTCAATGAAATCGATTTCAGTATAGAATCCATAGTCTGGATCAACAGGGCCATTCTTGGAAATTGCTAATTGAACGTTCCCCTTTCCACCATAGGTTTCCACCTTCAATTCAGTGAGTGGTTCGGTTACATTGACGTAATAGTAATTGATTGCGGCATTGTAATCTTCAGCTTGATTCGATTGTTGGGTTATTGGTACACCCTTGAAAAGTTCTGTCATTTCTTCTAAGGTAGGTGGTGCCTCAGCAACTTCCCAATAAGCACTGATTTCGAGTTCTTCTAAGTCTTCATTTGCTACGAGAGCAAACCACATCATATCCTGTTCTGGCCAAGTCCAACTTCCGTAAACAGAACCGTAGTAACCTGTTAATTCCATGTCATAATCCCATGGTGCAGGAATCTCATCGTAACCAACATAGACGTCAAAGGAGTCCTCTCCTATGTCATCTTCCCAATAATAATCAGACCAACTCCAAAAGGATACATCAAGATATCGAGTCAAGTCTTCAAGATCTGCATAGAACAGGAGGGTGTCGCCTTCTTTGACATCTTCGATGATGATGTAATCTTCATTGATCAGTTCGATTGCTTGAGCGATAATGGAGCCATCTGGCATGACCCAATCGGCCCCGTAAATATCTCCATTTCTCTCGAACAGATCATCGTTTAAGGAATCGCCGACATCACTGCCTTCACCTTCCCAGAATGTCCATTGTGTCATAATTTCCCAAGCCATATCATCCATGGACTTGATCGTTACATCATCAATAATACCCTCGAAATGGTAACAATCACATCCTGCGCCCATACGAGCGATGTAGAGCTCATCACACGATGCGCCTGATGTGAAACAATCGTTCGATCCAAAATCCCCCTCAGGGATGTTCGCATCTTCAGCAGAGATGTTTCCAGCTGGAATTCCATCGATTCTGAATTCGCCGCCAACACCTTCAACAATTTCAACTTCTATTGTCGACCAGTTGTCAACAGTCACTGACATGTTCGACAATGGATGCTTCGAGAGGCTGTACTCAGAAGAATAGCCAATGAATCCCTCAGAAAGATACATTCCCCATCCGTAATCACCTTTCATGGTAATGAATCGAATTCCACTCAAATCAGAGGGTTTGATTGTTGCTTCAATAAGTAACGATGCATTTGGTTGAAGTCCATCATCATTTGATATTTTGATGTGGTCATCTTCACCATTGAATCGGAGTGAGAAGTCGGCACCTTGACCAACTTCTACGACACCATAGACTGGAAAGTATTCTGGATCGTTTTCCAAATCATTCCAAGTTCCTGGCATGATGTTCCCCATGTTGGTTGATGCAATGTGCACATAATCGGCATCATCACTTCCAGTTGGTTGGGCTTCGCCCCAACTTCTGTACAAAAATGGTGTACCATCATGCCAACGGTACATCCCTTCATCTTGAACGTCGTTCAAGCCAATCCAAAGATGGCGGCTTTGGTTCTCAAATCCTGCAAATGTATCGAAGAGCCATGCGTTTTCAATATCTGAATCAACAGTGGTAAGATATCCGTCTAGTGATCGAGCTCGAAATGCTGCATCTTCCCACGAAGAAGCTGAAAGAAGGTGATACGTCTTGTTATTTTCAGGATTTACTGCTGTATGCAAAACGGTAATTTCATCGGTTATATCGGCTTGAGTCGGCGTTGCGAATACTAGCAGCATAGATGCTAATAGCATGAATACGAGACCTGGTCCGATAATTCTCTTAGGAGGCTCCATGATTCTACTCATTCGAGGGTGCTTCATAAGACCATTGCCTACAGCATTCATGGTCCAATGGTAATGAGAATCATATTAATACAGATTGGTAAAGTGATTTTACTGACCTATTACTGGAGTTTTTTCCCGCCAATTCGAAGTTCAGTTTTGAGTGGCATTTGATGTTCCCATGCGAATTCTTTGACAACTCGCCATCCTTTCTCGCTGCCTTCATAATCGGTGACGTCAATCGTTTTGTTCCGTGTATTGGCTTTGAAAGCTGCAACAGGTTCGGCATTTCTGAATACGAGATAGGCACTTCCAAAACCGAATCGTTCTTTCAGGACATCCCCAAAGTATGGTGCGATTGGATCAGTCGGAGGTAAGACAAAGTCTCGAATTGGATTAATTTCTTTGGCCGAAGAAAGAAGTTCCTTCCGACCCCAACAGACTTCATGCAGGTTCTCGATTAGGAATCCTTTGACCAAGGTTTCATCTTCTTCAAATCCATTGAGAATGGCTTTGAGTTCCTCTGGCTTGAAAGGTGTTCCTGAGAGTCGTAATAATTGTTTGAGGGTAATCACTGGGTAATCGCTGACAAGACTACGGAGATATTCCCTACGTAATTCTACAGGATCAACATCATTTCGAGCATGTACTGCTCTAAAGCCGCCTCTGAAATCTTCAACGATATGCCCTGTTCTAATCAGTGGTTGGACAAGTTTTCTAAATTCAGACTGAGTCAATGCATGGCGTTCTTTGAAGAGATTTGGATCGGATTGTGTGCTAAAGAAATCTACGATATCCACTAAATCATCTTCTGGTGGAATCCCTCGAATTGTTAGCAATGTTTCGAAATGTTCGTATGGTGCCCATACTTGATGCCCTCTCATGTTGACTCCTTTGTGGAGTCTGTTTGCACTTGCCATAGATTTGAGATTGGTGCGAAATACTTCA
>CAXAHE010000019.1:0-20972 GCA_963968475.1 uncultured Candidatus Poseidoniales archaeon
CATCAGGGCCATGATGACTTGGAACTTTCAACACCGGCTTAATCGCGTTAATGGGCCCGTTGTTGGCGCCACGAGGATCAGCAGCCCGACGAATCATAGTGCATTCAACTGAGAGAGAACCGCATTTGCGTAGAAGTGGAACTAATGTACGGGAGAGGCCTGTTGTGTTGCAAGAAACAACGCGTGTACCATGCTTATTCATATTTTCAGAATGATTTCCACTGGACGTGTAGGAGAGGCCAGTCATGGCATGCTTTTCTCCACCTTGGAAAATCCATTTAATCCCTGCATCTTCATAGATCTGTTTGTTTTGAGCGCCTACTTTACCAGGTGAGCAATCAACGACGACATCTGCTTCGCGAAGGAGATCGCTTAGCCCCCCTTTGCAAACATAACCTGCCGGAGCAAAGGCTGCGATTCTGTCTGCTTCATCGAACGTACAGTACAACGGATAGCCCTTACGAACTGCTAAATCACAACCGAATGAAGGTCGAGTTTTGGTAACGCCGATAATTTCCATATCATCTTGGGCATCGATTGCATCGGCAACCCGCTTTCCAATCGTCCCATATCCGTTTATTGCAACCTTTACCACCATGATGCTCAACCCTATGGCATCAGTGAATGTCAATAAACAGTTCGTGGTAAAAAGCAGTAGGAAAATACGTTGGAAGCCAATCTTAACAACGCGAGGTTATTTGACCGACATTCATCACCATAGGAACATGGCGGGAGCCCAAGATGTTGTTGAACGCTCAATGAGTATCAATGCAAAATTTTTGCCACGACTGAAAGCGGCTGTAGAGCAAAACGCACTCTTACGAATCGGTTGGACTGGTTCTGGAGAGGAAGTGCCCAAAAACGGAGAAGTCGGATTATGCCCCGGCATCCCTGAGGGAGCACGAATCAAAGCACTTGGTAAACTAGGTTCTTGGACATCACCGTTTGGAGGCGGCGGGAAATTCAGTGTCGAGGGAGAAGTCGGTTCTTTTTTCGGCGCCTACAACAGCGGCAGTACGGTAACTAGTACTGGCTTCATTGGACGATGTGGTGGATTCATGATGCAGGAAGGAACCTTGATTGGCTCAGATGGTGCAGGTACCGATCTCGGCATGTTCATGTCAGATGGAACGGTCTATGTCCAAGGGCAAGTTGGTGCACGACTCGGCAACGGTATGAACGGTGGACTTATCATTATCCAAGGAGATGTCGAAGAAGATGCTGGAATTGGTATGAAAGGTGGCAGAATTGTTATCGAAGGACGTTGTCCAACGCCACCTCATGGAATTCGACTTCGTCCACTAAAGACGAAGGAATTGAAGGATATTAATGCTGTTTTATCAGAATATGATTCAGTTTTGTCCGACGATGCGCTTTGTCTTGAACCAAGCGATGAAGTTGGATTCGAAGTCCAATCGAATCATGTCTCATCTGGAGATTTGTCAACAATTGGTTTAGTACCAATGGATGAACCTCCATTGATAGAGAACCATCCTGTCGACACAGTAGCCTTCATTCCAGGAACAGATGATGAAGCACCTGCAATCTTACTACCAATTCCAATTTTACCCCGCATCCCAGACGGAATATTGCTCCGAGCTGAAGACAATAATTCAGGTCGATTAACACGTATTCAAAGTCAACCGTTTTTGGTAATTGAAAACCCTCGACCAATTGATATTGTCCAACTCAACCTACAATCACTCTGCGATTTGAAAACAACTGCGCCTTCTGTGGCAGGAGTTTGTTTGGACATGGACAGTTTACCATCAATGAACCCAGAAGAGTTTGATGGATTACTTGTAGCAATTCGTACACTTATGACATCCCAATCACCTATCATGAGCCTTCAAGGAATTTCTCGCATCCAATCTCATCATCAATCATCTGCTTACCATGAAGTCCAAGCGGCAATATCCCGAATTGAAGATGGCTCAGGAACGCCCGAAGCATCGACATTACCAATTATGGGGCGTTCTAAAAAGAATGAATTGGACAAAACGCCTGTGATCACTGCACTCGAATTTGGTTTTACATCAGATGCACATGATGTGATCGTAGCACGTTGTGCTGGTGCTGATTTTGTCGTCACAGAACCACCTATGCTCGAAATAGAAGATATCGAGTATTGGTTACAAGGGTTAACAATCGATCTTCAAAATACGCTTAGGAATCTTGGACTCGATTCAATCGACATCTTACAGCGTTCCCATCTGAGGGCACTTGACCATGATACGGCTTCAGTGAGTGGACTTCGAATGTCAGGATATGAGCGGCCATTACCTCACTGGTTTGCACGTTAAGGGTGATACAATGCCAACAATATCTGTTGAACAAAGCCTCTTGGCCAAATTGATGTCTGAACATGAATGTCCGCATGACATTCAAGATATTGACCACAGACTTCCGTTACTGGGAACCGATATCGACTCATGCAATGAAGAAACCCTAGACATTGAGATATTCCCTGATCGTCCTGATTTATTGAGTGGAGAAACGCTGTCCGTTGCAATGATATCTTTTCTTCACAACAAACCAACGCTGGAACGTCTGTCTCTTACTGAGAGCGGCATAGAGATCACAGTGGATGCTGAATTGAAAACAATTCGACCGATCATTCTTGGTGCTGTTGTGAAGGATCTTCAAATGAAAGACGATAGCGAAATGGATTCATTCATCAAGAACTTAATGGACCATCAAGAAAAGTTACATTTCGCTTTAGGCCGTGGTCGCCGAAGGGCAAGTATTGGAGTCCACGACCTCAATTCAATCCAAGCGCCGTTCAGTGTTCGCGCTGTCCCAAGGACACATTCGTTCATACCATTGGCTACAGATACAGAAATGGATATTGAAGCAATACTTTCTGAGCATCCTAAAGGAATAGAATATGCTCATCTTCTTGACGGAATGGAAACAGTGCCAGTCATCGAAGATGCTACTGGCTCTGTGTTATCCTTCCCTCCAATCATCAATGGAACCCATACGACAGTACATTCAGGTACTCGTGATTTGTTTATCGATGTCACTGGATGGGATCGGAGAGCTTGTGAATCTTGCTTGATGTTGGTCGCTCTCCAAGCAAAACAACGTGGTGGAGAAATCCAATCGGTAAAGATCACAGATTGCGATGGAAACCATGAGGTTTTACCGAATTGGACACCAGTTCAACACCGAATACCTGAGCGTCTGGTTAAGACAATACTTGGAAGAGAATTGACAGATGAAGAAATGAGACATTCGATTACACGAATGGGTGGTGAATTTGTTGGGAGAGATGCAGCAAGACCTGAAGAGATTCAAATCGGGCACTCGATGCAGTATGCCCATGATGGAGAAAATATGCTCTGTTTTGAAATGCCACGTTGGAGATTTGACATCCTCCATCCAGTTGACATTGTCGAGGATTTAGCCATTGGACACGGATTCGAGGATTTGGGTGAAGACGTGCCTCGAGCCCCTATGAACGCAATTCCAAGAAGCGATGAGCATTTACGCAGACGGATTAGAACATCGTTGCAAGGTATGAGTTTCATGCAAATTCAATCACTTACACTTTCCAATGAATACGATCAATTTGAAAGAATGCGATGGGTTCCAACCTCTGAAAGCACGCAGATCACCAATCCAATTACTCAAGAACACACCATGATGCGTCAATTCTTACTTCCAGGATTGCTTCGACTCTTAGCAACAAACCGCCATCATGATCTTCCTCAATCCGTATACGAGTTAGGTACTGTTGTACGTGATCACAAAAACATGCAGCGCCTTGCTTTCATCACTGCAGAACGGAGCGGAGGTTTTGCGGCTATTCGTGGCAGAATTCAGGCGTTTTTGAGAGACATGGGGGCAGAAGAAGTGGTAATTGAACCACTTCCAGACAATGAGGGTCCTTGGTTAGCAGGACGTGCTGCAAAAGTACTCATCAAAGGCGAATGGGTTGGGTGTTTTGGAGAAATCGATCCAACCATTGCCCAAACATTCGAATTACTTGTTCCTATGAATGCAGCTGAATTTGATGTTGATGGTTTGAATCGATGCCTCATCGATCCAGTTTGAGGCCTTGTAATGTGCGGCCGTTTTGCTTTCAATGGAGAGCAATGGCCTGAATCCTTGGCACCTCAATTTCCAGAAATCGAACCTAACTACAACATATCACCCCACGATGATGTCAATTGTATCTGGGTTGAAAATAATGTTCACAAGGTAACTCCGATGAAGTGGGGATTTCGACCATCTTGGAGTAAAAGAAACACGATAGAACCGATTAATGCCCGATTAGAGTCTGTATCAGAAAAGCCTCTTTTTCGAGATTCCTTTGAAAAAAGAAGGTGCCTTATTCCTGCTACGGGATGGTATGAATGGAAGTCCACACCAAGTGGAAAAGTACCTTTTTATCATCGATTGGTGGATAAACAACTCATGTTGTTCGCAGGTATTTATGACGATTGGAACGATAATAATGATTCAAAAAGATCATTCTGCATTCTAACAACAGATTCAGATGAATCCATTTCTCATATCCATCAAAGAATGCCCCTAATTGTTCCAAATAGTTCTGTTGATGAATGGTTGAATTATGGAACAATTAAATCGAATAATGCGTCATTTGAAGTCTACCCTGTCGATAGAAAAGTAAATTCCACAACGGCAAAAGGGCTTGAACTCACTCACCCAATACCTACATTATTTGATCAAGAATAAGGAACATATGAGCCATCAGAATGCCTTACATGTGGCGTTGGTAGAAAGGACCCGTCAACGTTTTTTTCGTAATGATATCCGTCTGTATGGTGAACCCATTCAGAAGTTGGTTCCGGTTCAGCGGCATCGGTAACTCCGTCGTATAGGTCAGCAACATTGGCAGATGCGGTAACTGTTGTATTACCACCACCAAATAATGCAAGAGCATCCTTGTATGCCTCCTCATTTCGTTCAATTGATTGGGCGTGCTTTTCGGAATGAACTTCTTCATCTTTACGATAGACAATTGCTTCAGGAGATTCTTCATCGAGTTCCATCGAATTTTTCTTCGAACGCTTGAAAGGCCAGAAGGGAGGCATGATGAGGCCAGCCATTTTCAATTCATATTACTTTGGAATTAATTTGAACATCATGCCGTTGGCTTCAAATCCCATAGGTCATAGCACAGTCATGAACAACAAACGCATAGCGTTCACGCTGTTGTTCATACTCACAGTACCATTTATCGCGGACGCAGACTCCACATCACGAATTGAGATAACACCTATGGAAAACTATGTAGCATATCCAGGAGACACAGCACAGCATTTTGTTGACGTCGAGTATTTGGGGGAGGGAACAACAACGCTCAAACTACAATTACAATTTGGGCTTCAATCTACATTGTCTGGTGATGGTCAAGAAATCGTATTCGATTCAGGAGAAATAAATCGGTTTTCATGGACGATGGCACTTCCTCAATCGACATCATATTCAAATCAGACTTTAGAAATTTCAATTATTGATATCTCAGATGATTTTACTGTTCATTCAAACGTGACTATACAAATTACTGCCCCTTCTGCAATCCAGTTTGGTAACACACAATCATCCACGTTCGTTATTGATCCAGGAATAACGACAAATGTAGCAACCAATATTACGAGTAATGCATCCGTATCAGATGAGGTCACATTTAGCGTTCAAACGACATCGAATTGGAATTGGGGCTGGAATATGGAGACCGTCAGTGGAGGCAATTCGATGCTCACAATGCCCTCGGATTCATTGGATTTCGTTCGAATTTGGGTTCAAGCACCATTGGTGATTGATGGAGCACCACTTGCCTATGAAGGACCAACATTCACACTCATTGGGACCTCAGGGCTTGATTATGCAGTCATTTCATGGGAATTCTCTGTTGAGATTACTGCTTACAGGAACGTTAGTATTGATTCCGTTGAATCCAATATAACTCTAGACCCGGGAGGTAATGATCGTATTGAGATCATTGTACGCAACACGGGCAACACGCCAGATACAATTTCAATGATGCTTGGAGATATTGTCATTGATGGTGTAGCAAAACAACTTGACCGTTCAGATAGGTTAACCACTGATGGCTGGACAGTTGCTCTTTTCAACGCGTTTGAAGAGACATTCCTGTTTCCAAATGAAACACGTACCATAGAAATTGGAGTCGAGGCACCCCCCCTGACGAGTGGCACTCTATCTGTAGATTTGTTTATTCAGCCTACGAATTTCCCATTCCGAAGTGTTCAAGAAACTGCTCAAACTGAGATCGATTGGATTCGTACTGTTGAAGAAAACATTCAACCTACTGACTGCCTATACCTTCAGCCAGGTGAATCTTGTTATGCGACTCTTGAAGTTGAAAACAAGGGTAATTTTGATGATCAGTTCACAATTGAAGTGCTTTCTTGCCCAGAATTCATCTCATCGGCAGACGTTCTAGTGCAAACAATAGCCATACCACGTTATGGAGCAGTAACCGTCAATGTTCTTCAAATCAACATCGATGAAAATGCAACTGCATATACTCAGGGAACAGTGTATTTTGAAATGAAATATGATGGAGGTTCAGTGATAAATTCCTATGAAGTAGAAGTTCTTGTTGGCCCGAATGTGAACTGGACATTCTTAGATGCTACTTCCGAAGTAGATTCAACGGATACTTTGAGTTTTTCAGTCGAGTTGCGAAACGATGGAAATCTCAATGATGGACTCATTGTTCAACTCCAGTCATCACATTCAACCACCATGGGATTCAACCTGCCCGAAGGAGCTATTGTCGAAGATGGAGTTGAGTATCCTCGAACTTTTGAGATCGATAGCTTACCTCGCGATTCAAACTTTACAGTCAGAGGTAATGCTGAGATCCCCACTGATCAAATTGCCAATGGTACACTTGTTCTCGAGATTGTCGTTCGCTCGATATTCGATCCTGAAACAGAATTCATCTACACAATCGAGCATGAATTTTTAGGAGAATCCTGGATTGAAGATAAAGAAGAAGAGTCCTATTCTTTTTCAGACCTCACTTCCGATATTGCTGAGTTATTCATGGGTTGGTGGTTGGTTATTGCAGCCGTGGCTATCGCTTCAGTCGTTCTAAACAAAGCTGTGAAAGATCGGATTCAGAGAAAGGAATTGGAAAACCTCCAGAGAAATATTGAACAGTCAGTACCTGAAGACGAAGGAGATTGGATGCAAAAATTCGAACGTAAAGACAGCACTGGAGCAGATACTATCGAAAGCCCACACCTATCTTCAGAGGACTTTACTGCAGCTTTCAAAGCCTCCTCCAAAGCACCCTCTCAGCCATTGCAACCTCTACCAGAAAATATCCGTAATGTTGCATCAATGGTTTTAGATCATCACGCATTGGAAGCTCAAAAAGCCCAAATGAATGAACTTGCCTCATCAATTCAATCAGAAGGGATTTCAACAAAACCCCAAGAAAATCTAGAGTTTCCACCTGCCCAACATGTTGCTGAACGGACGGTTCGGCATGACACACAAAATTTGTTCTCAAACAAATCAGTCACTACAATTCCATTACCTTCTGCGCTCAATACAGAAGATGATTTTGACCTATGAGGGATACTATGAGGTTGATTGGTGTTGACGAGGCTGGAAGAGGGCCAGTATTGGGACCACTTGTAGTTGGACTTCTATCGATCCCAAAAGAGGATGAATACATGTTAGAAGAACAATGTATTGAAGATTCAAAGCATCTTTCACACGCAAAGCGCAAGTTGCATTACGAGTGGTTGAACCAACAAGTAACCGAAAGAGGTTGGTATGTTGATACCATTGTCTGTAAACCGAATCGTATTGATAACGCAGTGTATGCAAAAGGTCTAAACATATTAGAGGTCGATCTTTTTGCTTCAATACTCAACCGTCATCATCGCTTATTTACGCAAGGATTAGACATTCTTTTGGATGCATGTGATGTCAACGAAGAGCGGTTTAGTAATCGAATATCTGAACGATTAAATGGCTGGCCATGGTTGAAAACAACAATGATCGCCGAACACAAAGCTGACACGAACCATCGAATTGTTGGAGGTGCTTCGATTCTTGCGAAGGTTGTTAGAGATATGGAAATTGAGCGCATCGCTATGGAAGTAGGAGCGCCTGTGGGAAGTGGCTACCCTTCAGATCCAAACACGGTGAAAGCATTGCCTGATTTGATTAAGGAAGATGGAATTCATGATGATATCCGTTGGTCTTGGGCTACAGTCAAGCGTTTTTGGTTGAAGAACTATTCAATACCACTGCCGAAAAGAGAACTATCAGGACCAACGCTATTTTCCAAAGATGATGAAGCAACGAGTTCATGAAGCACTGGTGACTGGCCAGTTTATGTCGTGGTCACCAGATGCTGAGACTCAAAACCTAATTTGGCATCTTTCCTTGCAAAACGCCTTCGAATATGATGGTAAAGGAGCAGCAGGTTCAGTCATTGGCAGAATAATGAGTACTCGAGCAGATCTCCGTCAACATGGTGGACAAATTAGTCCCTTAGTTGCTCAATCCGTTGCAAAAGCAAATTCACTTGCACAGGAAAAGGGAATGGACCATGTCGAATCTCTTCTCCAACAAGAAGCACCTCATCTCCTCGAAGGTCGCCAAAAGCAAGAACGAAGAGAAGGACTACCTCCTTTGAAAAACACAGAGGGCAAAGAGATTGTTCTTCGTTTCGCCCCAAATCCAAACGGTCCACTTTCATTTGGCCACGCACGTGGGGTTGTCATCAATGGTACGTATGCACATGAACACAAAGGAACTCTTATTCTTAGATTTGACGACACCGATACGACAGTGAAGCCTCCAATGCTAGATGCATACGACATCATTCCACAGGAAGTTGAATGGCTCCTAGGCCGGCCTGCAGATCGAATCGTCATAGCAAGTGATCGTATCCCATTGTATTATGACCATGCAGAGCGTATGCTCAAAGAAGGATTTGGTTACATCTGTCAATGCCCTGCAGAAGATTTCCGAACATTTCGTGAAACAAAAGAAAATTGCCCTTGTCGCGACAAATCGGTCGAGATGAATCTAAAAGGATGGAGCATGATGTTAGACGGTTCATACAAACCGGGAGATGCTGTTGTTCGAGTCAAGACGGATATGGAACTGAAAAATCCTGCTTTGAGAGATTGGCCTGCATTGAGAATTCAAGATACTCAAAAGAATCCTCACCCAAGACCTCAAATCGGTTCCACCTACAGAGTATGGCCTCTATTGGATTTCCAAAGTGCAGTCGAAGACCAACTTCAAGGTGTGACCCATATTGTTCGTGGAAAAGATCTTATGGATTCAACACGCAAGCAAACGTTGCTCTACGAACACTTTGGCTGGGAATACCCTGAAACAATTTACTGGGGTCGTGTCAAGGTTCACGAATGGGGTGGCTTTTCCACATCCAAGATGAGAGCATCCATCGAAAATGGAGAATATACTGGCTGGAATGACCCAAGACTACCTACGCTCCAGGGACTTCAATTAAGAGGAATACAAGCTGAAGCACTCCGGAACTTCTGGATTGAACTCGGAGTAACACAGAAGGATATTTCAGTTCCATTGGCGACTCTCTTCTCACATAATACGAAGGGGATTGATGATGAGGCTCCACGTTTGTCTTTTGTACGGAACCCTGTTGCAGTCGACCTTCATGGAAACATTCCTAGCCATGTTGAAATCCCGATACACCCAAATCATGCATCCATGGGTATGCGAATAATCTCTATGGAAAGTCATCAGATATTGATAGAAAAAGAAGATGAAAAACATCCAACGTACCGGCTGAAGGAATTCGCAGATATTGACGAAGGAAGTCAAATGGGTTCGATTCCACGATCTGACAAACGCCCGATTATTCATTGGGTTTCAACCGATTCCTCCACAGAAGCGACACTAACACTTCCTCTACAAGAGAACATTGAACACATTCAAGGACGTGTTGAATCTCACCAATATCCAGTAGGGACAATCGTTCAATTGGAACGAATTGGTTATGCCATTATCCGGGAAGATGACTTCTTACTTATGCACGAATGAGTGCTTCATTCTAGCGTTCCCAATGAAGGGTTAGCAGAAAGTATTGATTGTGCTTGGCGGTAATCTTCAGGAGAGAAATAGCCCTCGAAACTACCGTCCTCATTTACTGCGACGACTGCTTGAGGCATGCGTTCATTGACAGATTTGATGACATCGGCAATCGCATCTGTCAAAGGTACCTTTAGAACATCCATTTCCATTACTTCCTTGCATGTTGTTTCCGAAACATCAATGCCATTTCCGATGGCTTTGAGCATTTGTCGTTGTCCAATTACACCTTTCACTTGGTCTTCATCATCAAGAACTACGAGGATACCTGAAGGTATACTCACGAGTCTTTTACATCCCTCAACTAATGTATCTTCTAATCCAATTGTTACGTGCTCATCATCAAGGACGAGGTCAGCTACTGTTTCGCTCATACCGCATGCTGTACGTTGATGTTCATGATAGTTTTGACATCATGCGACGATCTTGATAATACGTCCACATCCAGTACATTCTAAGCGAATAGGACGTTCATTCGATGTCACTGGGTTGGCTACACCGCATTGAGGGCAATTGATAGTAGGAAAACTCGTGACAATGTTGGGAGCTTTTGTAGGACTTTCTCCCCCAACATCGATTAATTTAGGAGAGACAAGTGCTGTAGCCAACCATACCAAGGCCACACCTGTACTTGAGGACAGGACAAACAAGGGATGATATGCAAAGAACAGCATTAGAGATACAATAGGTATTAGGCTAGTTTCTATCAGGAGAGGGTAGCGGTTTTTTTGTCGAACCATGGCGAAAGCAAGCCAAAGCCCACCTGCGAGAATCATAGCAACTGCGATGGTTAATGATAGAGGCGCATGCAAAGGAGATGAAGTGGGTTTTGTCATAACTGAAAATTCATCGGATTGAGTAAGCCCCTCGCCTCTGATTGTGACCATTTCACCCCATGGGAATCGTAGGTAATCAACATCGAGGACATCGGAGACATCAATTTCGACTGTTGTATATGATGTTGTAAGTGAACTGGAGCCAGAAACTGAGATGTCATAACCAGACCATAACGGAGACGGTTGTGACTTAATGAACGAACGGAGAAGAGTGTAATCAACCCCGCTTTGGACTGGCGTTAAACTGTCAATACGAATGGTCAGAGGTGCGTTTGTCACTCCCTCCTCACCCATCAAATCAAGTGTGATTGCAAACGTATCTGAGTCAGAGAGATCACCAAGAAGTTCCTCAGATTCTATACCGAGCCCAAGTTGGAAATATGTGATGTAATAAGATTCCATATAGCCTTCAAACTGATTAACTTCAAGACTTTCAATCACTCTACTTCCGCGCTCATCATCAGATACCGCTCCTGCTTGGAAGTTCTTTAAGACGGGGGAGAGAGGTATTGTTTCATCACCCATGTGGTCCATACCCCATCGCATCCAAAAGGCCATTTCACCACTAATTTCGAGCGTGGTTGACCTTGACAATTGAATTCCGTTATCTTCGGATTCAAGTTCCAAATCCATTGTAATACTTAGCGGAGAACCTCTTCCACTTGTTCGTAGAGGTTCATTGAGGGGATAGTACCCTCCGCCCCCACCATTACTGTCAAACGTTTCAATTTCAAACATGTTCAGACCTGTAAGTTTAACACTGGGTTGTAGAACATATTCTATTGAAACATCAACTGTTTCAACTCCACCAGCAGCACCATCCCAAGTCCATATGACAAGTATGGCATCTCCGTCGAAAACTTCAGTTGGGTCACCATCGAGCAGAATTCCATTGACACTCAACGTTATTGAATCAGAAAACACGAGGGCTTCCATGCCAAATGGCGATTCTATTCGAAGGCCAAAATAGACGAGGTCCCCCTCCACGACAGGCTCGTCCAGAGAAAGATCAATGAGAGGAAGATTTGCTGAGATTTTAGAATCTTCTGCTTCACTTCCCCATAAGAATTCCATACTTGGCAATTGGTCTGAATCGGGGACACTAAACACGATTGTACGAGCGTTAAGCGTGAGTGATACTTCAGATGTTCCGCTTACGGTAACGCTCTCAACAGGGATCTCGATGGTTACGGTTCCAGCACCACCAGTAACAAATTCTGAATCACGATCCAAATAACCAGTAAACGTCGAACCGCCGATAGTAACGATAGCGGAGAGGTTCAAGTTAGCACCTGCTGCGTTAGAGATTTCATAATTTAATTCAAGTGTCCAGGTCGATTCAGGGACTACGCCCGGCCATGCAGAAGAAAGAACCCATTTCTCAATTTGTTCAGAATTTACTAACGCGGATTCAAACGTAGCCGATGTCGGCGTTTCAGCAAGAAGATCCTCGAATGGACTCAGAATCGAATTACTATCCGTACTAAGAAGATACAAATCTGCTTCAACAGAATCACAACAAACAGTGACGTCTTCTGCTGATGAGTGCTCAATCAATGGGTTTGAAGGTAGAATTATTGCAAACAGAAAGCAACTCAATATGAGCACTGCTTGTCTTTGCATTCTATCCCCAAATGGTTGCCTACACAACCAGCGTATAACATCAACGCACGTCTGTGAAGATATGATTAGATTTTTGTTTCAAAGCGCTTTATCCAAAAGGGTTCCTAGTTCCTTTTCAAACAAGCCGATGAGGGCTTCTCCAACTTCTCCTTGAAGTTCATCAGGGAGAAGGCGTAATCCCAGACGAGTTGCGGCTCGTGTTGCTTTCAGTTCAGCATAGACTGAGCGTGCTTTTTGCTGGAAATAGTAGGAGACTGCTTCACGAATTTCAGCATGCAGGTCTGGATCTTCTTCGATTTTGCTTCTGATGTGAAGTTTGAGTTCATCCTTCACAATGTCCTTAAATGACTCAATAATTAGATCCTCGGTCGACATCAAGTCTTGGACACGCTCTCGTATACTTCCCGTTAACAGTCGCTCAATCGCCATGACTATGCCACCTTCTCATGATGTTTCAATCCGTCGATTCGAAAAGGTGACCGGTTCGAAGCCAAGAATCGAGCAAACGACTCGCAAAGAGAAGTGCCTCCTCTTTGGTTTCTGGCCATTCTCTTTGCAACAAATGGAGGATAGAGGCTAAGTCTTTTTCCTGATTAGGAATCACCATTCGCTTCCAAATCAACTCTTCAAGTCGAGCAGTTGAAATACCCTCTGTTGAAAGGGAAGGGAGGCAAAATTCAGATAAGGCTTGAGAACGTTGAGTTGCATTCATATCAGCCCATAACGTTGTTAATTTTTTGAGCCGTCTTCCAGAGAGACCAGGAATCATATCGATACTCGGCTGTAAAATTTCAGGAAGGGGAACAACCTGGATTGTTCCTTCATCTCTAAGAAAATCTCTCACCAAGGTATGTATTGGATCAATCGTAGTATCGAGACCTTCCATTAGCCACTGTCCTGCACCAATGTATGGCCGGAAACTCGTCGTTTTAGTTCCAGATGGTGAAATCAGTGATGCAAGAGCAGAGGATTGGATAACCACATCAACAGTTCCTCTTTTTTTCTGATCGGAATGAGGGAATTGAACTTCAACTTCCTTCGGTTTTATGATCAAAATATTTTCTGAATTCGAATCATCCGTTTTCCCAAATGAATCAATGAACACAATTTTGGTTCCAGTATAATCTGGAACAGAGTTTTGTTCATCTCTTGGGACGTGTTTCATAGGTTGCAAAAAACGACGAGAATAAGAAATACCTGCATCGAGTAGAGCCGCCTCAAGGAAACCAAGTGCAAGAAGACCTTCGAGATCAGCAGACGCTGCGAGAACCAATGGACCATTTGAAATGAAATGAGAGGCCTTGACAATATCTTCTTTCAAAGGAGAAAGAAAGGGTGTCTGAAGTAAATCGTGCATGTCTGTCCCAACGGAGCCTCAACCCCGTTACACATGAATGCTCCCAATCACTCGACGATAAGTCTGAGTTGGTCGCGCTTGTAGCGCCAATCTGAATCTAAACGACCCTCAGCCTTGTAGTAGTTTCCTAATCGGCGAATCTTAGCTTCGGTTAATTCAAGAGAACGCTTGTTGTGAAGATCTCTGCTGTTTGTAGTGAGATGTTCGATGATAGCCACTGCTTGTCGCATGAGGTTCATCAAATCTTCAGGATAGGTTCCGCTTTCGTTGTTCTCACTGAGAACAGCACCGATGCGCTTTCCGAGAACTAATCGGACATTCGGAACAGCGTGCTTATCACGCAGAATTGTTCCGATTTGTGCAGTGGACATACCGTCCTTTGAATATTGAAGAATGAGGGACTCAATCTCCTTAGCGTCTTTGTTAGACCAGTCAGGAGCTTCGGTCATGAAAGGCTTCGATGAGCCACTTTTTCCTCTCTTAGATGCGTACATACGTGCCATATCAACTACTCCGAGCAGCCTTGCGACTTGCTCTCCCTTCTTAATCGCATCGCTGAATGAAACTAAATTCGTTGATGCATTTTGGCCAAACGACCAGGTGTACCCGACCATTCCCATCCAGGAGCGATACTTCTTGCAAGACCGACCGCCACATCATTTTGCATGACAATCAAATCTTGCCCCATGAGTATTCCAGCCTCAAATGATTTCACGATTCCATAATGCAAATCACCTTTCCATTTGACATCATCAATAAGATGAACACGCGGAAGTGCTGAGCAGGCATCGAGGTATTTCACAGCCTCTTTGCTGAACGAGAATCCTGCTCGTTCAAAGGACCAAAGAGCGATTTGTTTACCGTCCCGTTCAATCTTCCATCGAGGCGGTTTGCCACGGACTCTGCAATCCTGAAGCCAATCATCAGATTTGTGAAGATACCGAGAGATGCTCATGAATCGATCGAGATTAACTCTCTCGCCTTTCCTTCGATGAATACGAAGTTCTTCTTTTGCAGTTTGGACAGCTTCTGTTAATCGTTGTAGAGCAGTCCTAGAACCCGAACTTTCCCCTTGTCTTGTATCGATGATATCAAATCCCTCTATCTCGATTACCATTCCGCTGTGATTTATGATACGATCGTAATTATGTCGCTCCACGAGATTACGAACCATCGATTCAATTCGATGGAGTTCGTCACGGGACCAATCACCTGTTACTGGTATATCGTAAAATGCAGCAGGCCAAACGTCTTCAAGATCCCTCGGAACGAGCCCTAGCGGCGATGTCACCATTACCTCATGACAAGCGTTAGTACCGAGTGCTTGGATAAATTTGCGATGAGATTTCGACAATC
This sequence comes from uncultured Candidatus Poseidoniales archaeon, assembly GCA_963968475.1. Taxonomy (GTDB): domain Archaea; phylum Thermoplasmatota; class Poseidoniia; order Poseidoniales; family Poseidoniaceae; genus MGIIa-L2. The sequence continues at coordinate 15,277 of CAXAHE010000019.1, forward strand.
GATAGGGCTTTCTTGCTGAGCATGGAAGTAAGACAAGGACATTATCCAACGTTTCAGGAACTTGATAGGAATTGGAGATGAAATCTACCCATTGCTCAACAGATGAATCTTCATGACTTGTTGTGCTCAAGTAATCGATACGGTTGACGCCCATGGGATGGATTCTCATGACGTTTTCAGATGATTTCATTATCTTATCGAAGAAACGCATGTGCTCGACAAGTTTTGGGCTATTCAGACTCTGTTGTTCAGCAAGTGTACGTAGAGTGCCAGAGGAGATTGCAGAGCGAACTGAACGCAATGATTGATCGTAATGATTGACTGCAATAGCAGAAGAGCATTCTTCTCCGTCTAACGGAGCACGTGGGCCGAAGGCGGTGAGGAGATGACCCGAAGCCACTGCAAATCCTGAACGTGAAAAATCAAAGATATCAACACCAAACCAAGCAAGAACTGCGGCGTTGTCAGGTCCACCCAAACCGGGCGTCCAGAGGAGTGAACCTGGAAATCGGTTCTTGATGACGCTGATTGCTTGAACTAACTTCCCCGTTTGCGCTGCGAGTTGAACAGCATCAACTAAAACGACGATATGCGGCTTTAGGTCATCAACTAAGAGTGAAGGATCATGATGCAACCGCTGCCATGAGAGAGGTAGGACTGAACCTGAATCAGCAGATTCTCCTGCATTAGCTTCATCCAACGAAGGCGGTAATACGTGGCCAATGGATGCTTCAAAAATCGGCCCAGGTACGTCAAAACTTGGAGGTGTGAGGCAATGGGGGGTATCGATTGTCAATTTTGCAGGAATGGTTCGCGTCTGGCTTGATCGGAACGGGGCAATCTGTTGTAATTCGATAGGATCGTGTGAAGCAGATATCAAACACGGTGTTTGAGCAACAGGTGCGCTTCTGTTCCCGAGTCCCCAGATTCTCGCAAAACGGTAACGATGCAAGACTGTGCGCCCAAGCCCTTCCGCCATAGTTGTCCCTGAGTCCTCTGCTTCTTGAAGGATGTTACTCGTAAAAAGAAAGTGTTGAAAGAGTATAGGTTAGACCCCAATCCATGGGAGGCAGGAACACACGGCACCGGACTGGACTGTTTCTGTTATCGATTCTCATTCTTTGCCAGTTACCACTAAACACCCTTGCGGATGAATCACCCATTATTTTCGTTATTGACGAACGGGTACAAATGATAACGCTCGATGCAGATACAAGTTATGACATTTCAGAATCAGTATCTGAAGGAGATGTCATCTCAGTTGCCGTCGGTTGTGGATTCTGCTCTGTTTCCATTGAGGAAAATGGTTCAGTGACAACCTCGACGTCGATTGCAACAGTCGTAGCATCTGAAACTGGTTTAGCGAATATTTCAATATCTTCTGTAGAAGCAGAGACAATCACAACCTCCATACTCGTGGCACCTGATACTCAACATCCATCGCAGCGCCCCGCCCCAGAAGATTCCTTCAACCTCGATACAAAGGGTCGATGCGTTTCATCCTCAGAATGTATTGATGTTCATCGTGGAAACTTAAACACCGTATCCACAGGTTCTTTCTCATCGGATTGGTTTGAATCGGGCTTAGTTCGTTCTGAATCACCTGAATATTGGGCTATTGAAGTACAAGAAGGCGACCTCGTTGAGTTCAAACTCCATCATACTTCAGATCATATTCGATTTGACTTCTCCTTTCAAAATTCAACGATAGAATCACCCCTCCCTCTTCTTATTGAATCTGCGACTGGCACCAATCCGAATCTCTTAACCTCAACCGAATACATCGACGTCCTCGAAGACGGTCGATTGATTGTTAAAATTTCAACAACTGCCGCTCAATCAGCTTATGCGTTACAACGTTCAATACATTCGGAATCCCTCACACAACAAATTGATGATGACACTTTCACGTTCACACAAATAGGCCATACTCACTCTCAAACAGCATTTACTTTCATAGAAACGAATTTGATTAAACTTGTACCAATGGTTGAGGATATCAAGGCGGAGTTGAGCGTAAAAATAGGAGATGACTGGGTTTTAATGCCTGAAATCGAAATCAGCAAAAATACTGTGGAACGGATTTATGCCTATCCCAATTCAAGTATGGCAATGCTAAAAATTACATCTGACGTCCATTGGGTTGACGTGTCTATCGAATCTTTTTCTGATGGAAACCTAAGTATGGATGCGCCAAGCTTTGCCCCCACCAATCCGAATAATATCGATACATGGCCAATATTAGCAAGTGAAAATACAGCTAATTTCGAAGGAAGTTTAACCCTGTCCGCATTGGATCAGAACGACGTATACCTCTTGTCTGTCGATGGCTGGGTCGACTCGTTACATCGCGTCCACATCGTCATCCGAACGACCAACCAAGATTTATTGGTGAATGTCTGGGAACTCGATCAAGAGACGTTTGAAACCAAAGCAGAATATCTGATTACATTCGATCCTCTTTCAAATGAAGGAGAGGTATACCTCAACATCGGGCCTGGTATGCACTTGATTGAGTTCACGCACAAAGATGAAGATATTCTTGCAAATCAAACGTGGAGTAATTCGTTACAAAGTATATCATACACAATAACGACCACAAAAGTGACGACTGAAGAAGGTGAAGAGCCATGGTTCCCACCTTCTGATGAAGCTAAACTCTGGGGCTCGGCAATACGCTGGATTCTTGGCTTCGCCATGATTCTACCTGCAGTATTTATGTTTTACAAAATCAAATCTACGCGAGCAGAAGGACGTCGATTAGGTGCTGTCCGCGAACGATTGAAGTTACTCACCGAATTACTTGATAGTGGTTCAGAATCTCCAAAACAAACAAGAAAAACTCTTGTCAAATCACTTGAGGCTGTTGCAACACTTCCTTGGCAGTCTGCATGTGAATCATGGGGTATTCCGGACAGAACATATTCAACACAAGGAACATCACTAGCCATTTGGGAACTCGACCAACGTCTTTCAAAAGAGCCTGAAAGTTGGCCTTTACTCATAGGCCTACACACACCAGATGAGACATGGGAAGTGTCAGCATTCAGATTTGATGCGCCTCAAGGAAGCCCATGGAGCGTAGTAAATGTAGAACCTCGATTACTCCATCAAGGTGAAGAAATTTTCATTGATACAATAGCCAAGGGGACGATGATTTTCCTAACTGTTGAACTCGTAGGAGATGGAACTCAGGTTGATATCGAACTAAATGGCCATGTAGACGGAAAGCCAAGAGGAATGAGAATTCCAACTACTCTTTCTCGCTCTTCAGAAGAAGAGTGATTATCCATTGACCCTTCGATCAGCAGCATCATCAAGAATGGTTTGTAATTGATTATCGGGGTTAAGTCCCTCTTTCATTGCTTTCAATTGTTTCTTCTCTGCTTTAGAGATCGATTTCGGCATATGTAGTTTGAGAAGGACGATGACATCTCCTCTGCCATTTCGCCTTAATCGTGGCAATCCACGTTTCTTGATTTCAAGTGTGTGGCCTGCTGAGGACTTAGCAGGAATGACAATATCCATGGTTTTACCATCAATATGGTCGAGTGTAATTGTAGTGCCTAGCACAAGATCAGGATATCCAAGCGGGAGGGACATAATCAAATCAGAACCATTTCGTTCAAACCATGGATGCGTAAGCACCTCGATTTCAACAAGAAGATCTCCAGTCTTTCCTTGACCTCGTTCGGCAGGCTGACCTTGACCTCGTAATCGAAGACGAGTGCCGTCCTCTGCACCAGGTGGCACTGAAAATCGGATCGTTTTTGATTCGATTTTATGGCCAAGTCCGGAACAATCTGAGCATTTTGAATCGATTGTTGAACCCACACCAGCACATTCGCGACAGTCTTGAACAACCTCGTTGACGAACGGACCTATCTGTTGACGAACGCGTACTCTTCCTTGACCTTGGCATGTAGTACACGTCGTAGTACTGCCGCCCTTAGCTCCAGTACCGCTACACACGACACATTCACTTGGCAAATCAAGTTCTATTGATTCATCGCTCCCCGAAATAACTGTTGCTAAATCGATGCTATGCCGAACGAGGATATCCGAACCTCTTCGCTCCCTGCGTCGGCCACCGCCTCCGCTACCTCCGCCTCCGAAGAATCCAGAGAAGAAATCCCCACCGAGAAGGTCTTCGAGATTGATATTAAATCCGCCACCTGAAAATCCACCAAACGGATTTCCTCCGGGTGAATCGTGACCGAATCGGTCGTAATGTGCTCGCTTTTCTGAATCAGAGAGCACGGCATAAGCTTCTTGAATTTCCTTAAATTTATTCTCAGCATCCTCTTCTTCGCTTCGATCAGGATGATATTTCCTTGCAAGACGACGGAATGAATTCTTGAGATCTTTCTCGGTTGCACTACGTTCAACGTCAAGCACTTCGTAGTAGTCTCGCTTGTCGCTCAAAGTGCCACCGATTCATTGGGCTGCGACCACCCACTAAAACCCCACGATGTGTTTAGGATGGAAGAGTGGTTCCACAGGATTGACAATAACGTTCACCTGGGGGGTTGTTGAAGCCACAACTAGGACATCCTGATGTTGTCCCTGATGATTGTATTTGTAAGGCCGGAGCCTGAGTTTGAACTGTTCCAAGCATTGCCATTGATTCAATCGATTGACTTGCTATAGTTGGCACATCAGGGATTTGTTTCACGCTTTGCTCAGTTGAACTGATGATTCCACCGTCGTCACTCATAGAAGTCATTGTATCCAAGTCATTGGATTTCGCATTAGAAGTCTCCTTAACTTTCTGAATTGGTGCCACCGGACGCTGGGCCACGACTGGAGATTGTTGGGCATTAGAATTCAAGCGTTGCATTCTCTTTTGTTCGCGCTCTGTTTCAACGTCTTTACCAAATAGCCCGTAGATGCTATCAATTACTCCGTCCATCCAACTTTTCTTTCGAATTGAACCAACTGTTGAATCAATTTCTTCACCATCAAAGTCAGTTTTTCCTGACAAACGGTTTGATGCTTTTTGAACAAAACCTTGTTCCCCAAGAAGACGTACTTCGGAATCTTCATCTTCTTTTACTTGCAATTCTGGAGCCTCTCTGTCAAACGTTCCGATTGATGAATTGAGTTTATCTTTGTCAAGGGCTATGTCTGAACTGAGTTCGACATCTTTTTCCCATACTCCTTTGGATTCAGCTTCGTAGACATTCTTCATCTTCTTCATAACTTCAAAACGTCGATATTCATGGTCTTTGGTAACCTGTGTACGTCTGTAAAGGATGAATCCAATCAGAGCACCAAGACCATACCAGATGCAGAAGTAAATCCAACTTATTGAGATAATGTCTCCTAATGGATCGACAACAACTTGCAAACTCGCCATAACGAAAAGGGGCAAAAGAAACAACCCTATGGCCGTGGTTTTCTTTGCCGTCATACTCTCAACTCCAGACGTTGCTTCTTATGTATTCTCTATTCGTGTTCATTATCGATCACGAGATGCTCGTCCTTTCCGAACACAGCCATCCAAAAGCCCGATGGTAAAACCAATATGAAGAATCAGAAGACAAAGTGGGATCCCTACGATGTTTGAAATACCTTTTCTTGAAGAATAAAGACCCGATAACAGAAGAACAGATGAATAAGCCACAAGAGGGATAAAGCCCCAATTGAAATCGGTCATGAAGAGCCCTATTGTGAAAAAGGCCCCGAACAAAGGA
>CAXAHE010000020.1:0-19859 GCA_963968475.1 uncultured Candidatus Poseidoniales archaeon
AAAAAGGGAAGCCATCTGGATTGAATTGGGCGATTGGGGTAGTCTGGATATCCTTCCGGCCTTCGGAGCCGGGGACGTGGGTTCGAATCCTGCATCGCCCGCTCTCAACAGCATTACTGCAAAGGCGTACGCGTCCATACAGAAACGGTCTCATCTCCCCATTGTTCATTTCGAACAAAAGCAAGTCCTGAACTGGATAAGAGTTCATCATCAATATTCGAAGCAATGGGTTGTTGATGAATCACATCGCTCTGAACAAGATAGAACTCATCGACTAATCCTTCCGCAAGGAAGGCATGAACTGTCTTCGGACCTCCTTCAATGAGAAGTCGTTGGCGCTGTAAGTCACCTAATCGATTGAGAAGAGGAATCAATCCAGTAAAGTCAGAACCAATGCGCAATGTTTCATGCTCATCATTGTACACAATTGCATCTGAAGGAGTTCGTTCATTGGGATCGAGAACGACTCGCAAAGGTTGTCGTTCTGTTTCTACTCGACGAACTGTAAGGGCTGGATTGTCTCGTTGTATGGTTTCAGCACCGACTAAGATTGCATCGCAATCCATCCGTAATCGATGGACTTCATCCAAGCACGCTTCACTTGTGAAACGCTGGGCTTGCTCTGAGCGATCATCAACTGAACCATTTGCATCAACAGCCATTTTCACAGTGACCAATGGTCTGCGATGTTCACACCAGTGGAGGAATGCTTGCATTTGTTGACCAGCTTCATGCTCGAGCAGGCCCGTCTTGACACTGATTCCAGCGTTCTCAAGAACAGCAATGCCTTCTCCGCGTACTGTAGGATTCGGATCGTGGTGGGCAACAATCACATTTTTGACGCCGGACCAAAGCAATGCTTCGGTGCAAGGAGGTGTTCTACCATAGTGATTACAAGGTTCGAGTGTGACGTAGGCCGTTGCTCCATTTGGAGAGTTTCCTTTGGCTTCGGCATCATGGATTGCCATCTGTTCTGCATGCAATCCTCCGAGATGATCATGCCAACCTTCAGCGATGATTTGTCCATCCTTTACGAGGACACAGCCGACAAGCGGGTTTGGACTGACGTTGCCTCTTCCACGCTCAGCGACAGCAAGGGCTCTGTGCATGAATTTGACATCAGATTCTGACCAATCCATCATGACCCTCCAACTTAGCCCAGAAGCCATCTCTTCATGAGTGCTTGGTTTAATCCCTAAAATGGGGAAGAGTTCATGCGGAGGAGTTCTTGTCCCAAAACATGGCCTCTACAGATGGTGAGATTTCAAACGAGTCAACCACACCTTCAGTCCTTCATTTTCAACCTGATGAGAGCAGCAAAAAGCGAAAGGGAATTCATCGGCCAATGCCGACAAAGGTATTCTCCAAGCCATCGAATGATGGAGTTAAGCCATCAAAAGTCTTCATGCTCGTTAATCCGTATTCTGGGAAAAAGAAGGGCATGAAGGTTGCAGAAGCAGCAAAACAATTGCTTGAAGCATCAGGCATTGAAGTCGAAACACACATTTCCGGACACTCCGGACATCTTGTAGACATCGCTTCTACTTTGGACGTTCAGTCCGATCAAGCCATCGCCGTTGTGGGTGGAGATGGAAGTCTCTCAGAGAGCATTACGGGTTGGATGATGCAATCAAAAGACAACTCATCCATTCGATTTGCAATGATTCCAGCAGGAACGGGGAATTCTCAAGCCCACGATTTCGGTATCAAGAGTACAGAAGATGCAGTTTCAAGAATTGTCAACGGAGCAACTCAATCCATCGATCTCGCACGAGTGGAATTGACAGAGGGACTGCCTGGTAAGACCAAGGGACAGATGATTCGATACAGCCACAACTTGGTCACATGGGGTCTTGGTGTGGATTCAACAATCAAGGCTGAAAAAATGCGCTGGATGGGCAGTATTCGATACGATGTCGGGATTCTCATGGCCATTATGGCCAATAATCGAAGAACTGCAAGTCTCTACTTAGATGGACATAAGATGGAAGATGATTTCACATTGTTCCTCATTCAAAACAGTCAAACTGGAGGATCACTCTTACCGCTCGCCCCAGGAGCAACTCTCGATGATGGATTAATGGATATTGGAATTCTGAAAAAGATGACCAGAAGAGACATTTTGAAGGCGTTTGGACTCCTCAAGAAAGAAGGCCGTCACGTCTTTCATCCAAGAGTTGATTATCATCAATTCAAAGAATTACGGATCGAAACTCCTGAACCAACTGCAATAAACATCGATGGAGAAAATATTGGTTCAACCCCACTATCAATGGAAGTTCTTCCTTCTGTAGTACAAGTCTTCCATTGAATCAATGGCGTTTTCAGAAACTGAAGTCTGAGAATTCTTCTTCCTCTTCAGCCCAGAAGGACTTCTTGTCCTCTGGTTCTGCTTCAGGTTCAGGCTCTGCTTCAGGCTCTGCCTTTCTCACTGCTCTTCGGCGTCGAACCTTTGGTTTCTCTACAGCTTCTGGCTCCGCACGTGTTGGAGGAGCGCGAGATGAAGGAACGCTTGTTGATGGTGGAGATGATGTTGGAACTGACGATGATGTTGGAACTGAACTACTGCCAAAGGTGGATGTAGGTGGGACAAAGGATTCAGTCTTCTTGATTTGTTTTTCAACCCGCTTCGCATCTTCTGATGCGACAACTGATCCGCCAGATCCAAATTCTGATTTTACTGATGAATCTGAACCTCCACTCAGTGCACTATCAATACTGAATGAACCAAAGCCATCGTCTTCATCCTTCTTTTTGCTTGTCTTTGCAGGAGGTGGTGATTTGCTCTTCTTGCGTTGTTCATTACGACGTTCATCAGGTGTTGTCATTCCAGATTCTTTAGCCTCTTTGACATCTTTACGGACTTGTGCTGCCTTCTCGACCCCTTCTTTCCCAAGAAGGGTCAAGGCGACGCTTCGAGCGCTCATACTCACACGCAAGGATGAGTACATGTAGGTTCCAACACCGCCGCCAATGCCGACAATGAGTACAAAGAGAATGAATCCAGTACGACCAAGGAACGGGACATCTCCGAAGACGTATTCGTCATCTGCTTCACCATCCATACTGACTGTGGAATCTGCGAATTCGATTTCAGTAACTAAGAAGAACAATTGATTCACGTTGAAACTTCCAGCTGTAGCGACACAGTTGTTCGTCACGCCAATGTCCCGGTTGTTCCCACCTTCAGGATTCTGTGACGGGTTGACTCCATCCACAAGGTATCCTGAGATTCGAACTGCTTGGTGGAATTTGCCGAGTGAAGCGATTCCATCATTGATATTTTCACTGGCTGGAATAAGTCCGAGAATAAACCACTTTGAGTCTGAATCACCATCAACACTGTCCAAGTCAACTGTCCCTTGGCCTGTCTTTGGTTGGACCGGTACGTCCCATTCTTTGACTTCAATTCGCTCACCAGCACCAGAGAGTAGATTCTTTGCATCAGTGAATGACATCTGTTGAATTGCAACAGCTGCAGTTGTTGCAAAGGTCAGATTATTGTTGTTGAGATCGCTATTGTGTGTCTCATAAATGGTACTTGCACTCATGTAGCCTTCGAATTTGACTTTCCCACCTTTATCCGATCCAAGTTCGCCTTCAAGGCAGCCACGTTCGGTGTACGTGTTGGTAATGGTATCATCACCAAGTTTGGAAGTGAATGTGAACGTCCCGTCACCGTTACGTTCGACGTCAATCGACTCATCCCATTCGGGTGCTACAGGTGCTAAACACCCTGCAAGAACGAACAGAGAAGCGAGAAGTAAGCCCAGCAACCCTTGGCGCATGAAAGGTACAGAGAGGGTATAGTTTGTGAATGCTTCTCCTAAATTGGATGGAGGCGCGGCGAGAGGGATTCGAACCCCCGAGTCATCGGACACCGGATTTCAAATCCGGCGCAATACCAGGCTATGCGATCGCCGCAATGATTTGGCCACAACTCCCCCTATCAAACTCTTTTCCCTTGAAATCATTCAGATTTCGCACGAACCGAGATTGCTGCCATGGAGATCATGACAACTGAAAGGATGAAACCAACTGAAGGTATCCCTTCAGATTCTATTTCGATTAATCCTTCTTTTTCAGCGAGGGTAACAATGTCATCTACGAAGTCTTCAGGTAGCCACTTGTCACTTAGCCAAGAGACACGAGGTTTCTTCTCTTCATCGAGGATGTACGTGATGGTTGAATGACCAACAGTGTATTCAGGTTCTTCAGAGATGATTTGAACGCAACGCAACATATCGTCTTCAGCCCATTCATAGCCTGCATCACACATACAGTGTGCATTCTGTCCTGAGCCCATTATCCAACCATTTCCGCTACACTCTGTTGCTTCAATTGTTGCAAAACCGGGTGCAGGAATAGCACTGTTGTCGGTGCTGTTTGGGGCCCATGCGATTGTCATTGGCTCATCCAGAAGATCCATTCCGACTTGTGAATCCTCCCATGTCATGTTTGTTTGATTCCAAGTGTGCAATTGCCACCACCAACTCCAGTCTGCTGGAGCAGAAACGCCATTGATGCTGTTAAGGAAGTGTCCGAAACTGCTGTCAGAAATATCCACATCAATTTCAGCTCCATCAAATGCGCCTTGAGTGAGATGATATCCAGTAAAGTTCGGTATACTTACTGATGCAGTCGTATTGTCAGGATAGACCACTTGAACAGATGGGTCATCGCCCACAGGAGGTGTCAAGAGAGATGCATTTGCTTGTGATGAGAACCATGCAATATTCTGCTCTTCAAGAGCATTGACTGAATCAATACCGACTGGTGAATCTTCCCATTCTCCACTTGTCTCGTTGAAGAGTTTCAGGCTCCACCACCAACTCCAATCTGAAGGAGCATCGTAGCCGTTAATTCCGTTGACCATTGTTCCAAATTGGGAGTCAGATGTATTAAGCGACCATCCAGCCTCATCAGATGCTAGTGTTGTTAATGTCATACCAGTTGGAAGGAACATCAATTCCATACTTGTTCCATTTTCATTCGTGTACACGACGCTGGAGTTGTGTATTTGGCCATCCATCTCACTGATGTTGTCATCATGAGGGTCGGTGACAATCTCTTGGACAGCCATACCAAATCGAGACCAAACATCAGCAAGTTCTGTACTGTTTCCTGTTAGATGTGGCCATTCTACACCATGGAGACCCATGTAATCGGACATAACTTCAGGAGTGTCATGACGAGGATCGAGCGTAATTGATACAAAGCCAACATCGTCAGCAATTTCGTCAGGTATCTGCTGTTGTACCAACTTCAAGTTCTGAGTAATGATGGGGCAAACATCGGTACAACGGGTAAAGAAGAAAGAGACGACAACGATATCTTCCGTCACATCAGAGAACTTCATTTCCGAATTATTCTGATCTGTAAGCGTGAAATTACCTACACTTGGAGTTGATAATTGGAATCCATTGTACGCAGAGGCAGGTACGCTTACGAGTGTAACAGATAACAGCAGGGCTACGAGGGTGAAAGCAATTCGTCTCATGTGATCGACTCAACGTTCTGTTGCATATTGTTCTCCCCAGTCCGGAGTACACCAGCCAGGCAGTCCATTCACTCCTTCAGGGTTGGATAGACCAATACCCCAGAGCATCAACAGAACGAATAAGGTTGGGAACAATGCGACTCGAAGGTATATTTTCGGGTCATCCCAAAGATGCATGAAGAAAGCGCCGATACCGAATCCTTTGATGATTCCAACGACGATGAGAATCCCCCAAACAACGTACATCGAAACACGAGTGTTTGTTCCAGGATATTCTTCGAAGAAAACTGCGCCAACTTCGAACAGTGTGAAAAACATCAGAATAATGAAATTCCAAAAGTAGATATCTTTGCCCATGATTAATTTGTGTTCGCCCATATTTCTCACCTCAGTATAGATAGAATGCTGGGAAGATAACAACCCAAGCCAGATCGACAAAGTGCCAGTAGAGACCGAAGTATTCGATTCCTTGTGCATTTTCTTCGTCCCATTCGACGGTATCAGCCTTGAAGACCATGTAGAGCATAATCAACAATCCCGCAAAGACGTGGACGCCGTGTGCGCCAGTAGCGATGTAAAAGATTGAACCTTGTTCAGTTCCGATAGTGAATCCTTCTGCGATGAGATGACTCCACTCAACCAACTTGAGTACAATGAACATTGTACCAAGAGCGAGTGTGACAATCAGATAGTTACGGATTGCACTCTTCTTGTCAGGCATAATCTTGCCCATGAAACCAGATGGAACCTTGTAGTCATGGGACTTAGCAACCTTGAGTGCTAAGACGATGGTGTACGAGGAGATAATCAGTGCAAAGGTATTGACTGCTCCTGGAAGTAACGTCCAGAAGTCACCAGTACCTGCAGCACCACCTGGTCGAAGATAGTCTGAAGCAGTCATGACTGTATCAGAGACACCTTCCTTGCAATTCCCTTCATCAAGAGCCCACTTTGTGCACCATTCGGTTCTCATACGGAGGTATGCGGAAAAGAATGTAGCGAAAACCATGACTTCAGACATCAAGAAGACCCAGATACCAGCCTTACGGATGTGTTGTCCGCTGAATGGATCTGATGTTGCGATTTGCTCACCATATCCCTTGAATGGGAGATCTTCTCTCCACCAGTTTGCAATACCGATGGTGATGATTGTCAATCCAATCATTCCAACAGAGAGATCAGAAATGGCATCAGCACCGCTTCCGAGCATGAGGGAATGAAGTCCATCTGCGAAATCAGGGAAGCCAATCAGGAACAACATACAACCGAATGCAAAGACAATCGGTGAGGCCGATCCATGATGTTCTTCGTGGCCATGATGGTCATCGTGATGTTCTTCATCAGGTTGTGCGGAATTGAGAATTCCACTGATGGCCAAGAAGGCAGTAAAAATAATCGAAACAAAGAGCAACGTCAATCCTGCAACACGATATGTGAGGTAGGAGAGATGAGCATCAATTTCATGATGATGTGCTGCTTCCTTTGCAATGTAAAGCGGTTCTTTTTCATTATCACTTTCAATGGTTCCTTCAGCGACAGCATCTTCCCAGTCCTTTTCAGCATCATGGAAATGATCGGCTTCATCGTTCCAAGTTGTCTCTTTCATCCCTGCAACAACAACGCCAAGACCGACGAATGATGCAATACCGAGACCGAGGATAATACCTGCCATGAGCAATGCTCTCATCCAGATAGCGTTTTTCACATCACTGTGTCCACCGCCACTCATGAGCTCACCTCTGTGGTGTCAGTTTTTCCTTTCTTCTTTCCTTTCCACAACTTGTCCTTAATCGAATCTTCAGCATCGCTGTGATGTCCGTAGATTTCGTTCATGTCACGTTGTGTTGGAATGACGTGGAAGGAAGGTGTAGGTGGTGGTGAAGTGGTTGACCATTCGAGAGACCATCCGCCCCACGGGTCCTTTCCGACCTTCTCGCCATTACGGCCAGAGTAGATGATGTTCCATACGAGGAGGAGTTGGCTCAATCCGAAGATGAATGCGAAGATGGTGATCGCCATGTTGTACTCAGCAAAGCCACTTTCTACGGTGTAGGAGTGTGTGCGTCGAGGCATTCCTTGGATACCCAAAGCGTGCATTGGCCAGAACGCAGCGTTGTACGATGCGAATCCAATCAAGAAGTGCCAAAGGCCGAGTGTCTCGTTGAGTTTACGTCCTGTTGCCTTAGGGTACCAGTAGTAGACACCAGAGAACAGAGCGAAGACAGTACCGCCGATGAACACGTAGTGGAAGTGAGCAACGACGAAGTAGGAATCGTGGAAGTGCGTGTCAAGACCTGCAACAGGGAAGAACATTCCAGAAATACCGCCGAGTGTGAAGGTGATGAGGAATCCAAGAGACCAGAGCGTATGCGTCTTCATGACAAGAGAACCGCCCCAGAGCGTCATCAGCCAATTGAAGATCTTCGCTCCTGTTGGAATTGCAACAGCCATGGTTGTAATCATAAATGCAGCTCTCCAGAATGGATCCATACCGGATGTGAGCATGTGGTGTCCCCAAACAATGAATCCAACAACACCGATTCCCGCCATAGCGAAAACCATTGATTTGTATCCAAAGATGGAACGTCGAGCACTTGTCGCAAGAACTTCCGATACGATACCGAACGCAGGAATGATCACCACGTAGACTTCAGGATGCCCGAAGAACCAGAACAGGTGCTGGAATAACAGCGGATCCCCTCCACTCGTGAAGAACGTCGAACCTATCGTATGGTCAAACATCAGGAAGGCAACACCGATAATCAAAGCAGGTAGGGACATAAAGAGCATGAATACGCTCACGAATGCAGACCATGTGAACAGAGGCATCTTCATCCAAGTGATTCCTGGAGCGCGCATGGTAAACACAGTGGTGATGAAGTTGACACCACCAAGCGTCGATGAAGCACCAAGCATCATCATTCCAGCAAGGAAGGCAGTAGCACCAGCGTTCGCACCGTAATCTCCAGCATTACTTAGAGAGGAATATGGAGGATACATGACCCATGTAATGTCTGCACCTTCGCCAGACCATATACCCGAGTAGATCAATGGCGTTGAGAAGACTAAGAGCCACAATCCCATTGCGTTAATTCGAGGGAACGCCAAGTCCTTTGCACCAATTTGCAGAGGGAGGACGTAGTTTAGGAAACCAGCAATCATTGGCATAGCGCCAAGGAAAATCATGGTTGTTCCGTGGAGTGTGAAGAACGAGTTGTACTCTTGTTGTGTCAGGAAATCATTCTCTGGCAAAGCCAGTTGGATTCTGAAGAGAAGTGCTAAGACACCACCGACAAGGAAGAAGAAGAATCCAAACAGGAAGTAGAGGATACCGACTTCTTTGTGATCAGTTGTTGTCAACCAAGGCTTGAGGTAGCCCCAGAAGTTTCCAATGGTGAATGTTTGAGGATTGCGTCGATAAAAGACCCACATTGTACCAAGGAGGATAATCGAGATTGCTAGTCCAACAGCGGTCAAGAGAATGACCAATGGTGGTGCAGTTGGTGCTTGTGCTTCTGCATTCAGTCCAGGAACGACAATGTTCTTGATGCTCCAGTAATCGCCACCGGAACCGATTTCACCTGTTGTGCCAGAATTCCCGTTGACTGCGTTTCCGAGAATTGTAATCTCAGTAGTACCAGTGTCACTACCTGGTGCAGTGTATTCAAATTCCCAAGAACGGAATTTGTTTCCGTCTTCGGTATGTGTAAGGCCACCATCCATTGTCTGGCTGTAGGAATCATCAACAGTTGTTACGCTTCCACCGCCTTCGACGAGAATGCGGAATCCACCTTGAACGCCATTCCATCCTTGAGCAGGATCGCCGTTTCCATACAGTGCCATCTCATCGTTGACCAATGTGATTGTAAATGTGTACGTTTCACTCGCGTTGAAGACTTCAGGAAGTCCTTCAACGAGAATTGTTGTCGAGCCATCATTGCCACCAGCGTGACATGAACATCCTGCATTTGCTCCAGATCCAATACCGCCAGGCAATGCACTAAATTGTGGGACGAGCATCAAAGAAACAAGAACGATTCCGAGAAGTGCAATGGTGCGTCGCTGCATCACATTCCACCTCCGTCGTAATTGTCTGCGGAACTTGAGCTGCTCTTCTTGACTCCAGAATCGAATGAGCAATCTTGGCCCGCACGGGCAACGACCATGACTTCACCCGTCATGATCGAATGTTGCATTCCACAGTATTCTGCACAGCGAATGGGGAAGGTTCCTGCATCATCTGGCATGAATCCGAGTGTTGTTCCACTCTCCAAACCTGGTACGAAATCTTCCTTCATGCCCCATTCAGGAACCCAGAAAGCGTGTTGTACGCCGACGTTTCGAGTATCTGATGGATCGCTGCTCTTGGAGTGCATGTTTGCGATAATAACTTCATCACAGGGGATGATCATTGGATCAGCAGGTGTAAGCAATTTGTGTCCTCTCGGAATGTTTTCCCAAGTGTGGATGAGTACTCCTTCAGCATCAAAGACCTTGATGTATTGGTGTTGGCCAGCATCTTTTGTGACAAGTTCCTGAAGCTCCGAAGAGCCGTTATTAATTTCAAAATCGGACTTAATGCCGCCGAATTTCATTTCGACAGTCGCAGCATTTGCGTTCCCGCTTGCATCAACTTGAGCAGTTCCTAGAGCCCATTCAATGCTAATTCCAGTCTCTGTATCTTCCCATTCAAGTGATTCTTCGTAGATGAATTCAAAATACCATTGATATGCATTTACTGTGATGTCAAATGTTTTCTCATCGGTATCGTCATAGTTCCAAACCGCAGAGTTTGAACCGAGTGCCATGACGGTAAGCCAGACAACAAGGAATGTTGGAACGATGTAAAACATCAGTTCCAGCGTTGTATTGTGCCGATCGACAGGAAATGCCCCGACTTCAATATGATCGATATTGGTCGTATCAGGTTCAACACCATCGCGATATCTCAAAATTGCTGTAAACAGCCAACCGAATGTGAATATGGCGACAATAATCGACCAAAACATAAATTTGTCATAAAGTACGTAGAAAACGGTATCTTCCGCTGGCATGGCTGCACCCTGATTGAATGGGCGAGAGGGCCTACTTTAAGCGTTGGCGTAAAGCAGGCACTAGATTGAAATTCTTTCCTTGTGTTTTCTTTCATATGAACGTATGTTCTCCCCTTTGAGTCAATGCGTTTATTGAAAAACCTAAACCGGTCACAAGACCTGAGGCCAGTAGGCGTTTGAGGGTCGTGAAGATGAATAATTCACCAAACACCATCGAACGTTTCCAAAAGGCTGGAAAAGCTCTCGGCGTTGCAAGACAACGCAATTGCGATGAAGGATTTGCCATTATCATTGAAGGCCCACGGGACAAAATAGCCTTGAAACGTCTCGGATTTACGGGACCGCTCGAAGTGGTCAACAGAGGCTGGGGCATGGACCGTTTCATCGCCTATCTCTACGAAACATACGGAACTCGGACCGGTGACCGAAAAGCAACGATGACGCTCCTCATGGATTGGGATCGAACGGGAGGAAGATTGCAAGCAAATTTACGTCGTCGACTCGAATCATTTGATGTTCAAATCGATGAGGAATTACGCCGTGTACTGATGAAGACTCTGAAACCAGAAACTCGTGTTGTCGAGAGTCTTGGTGGCTTAGCAGGCGCTCTCATGCCGCACATGGGAATTGACGAACCATTGACATCCGATTCATAGAATCCATGGTTGAAGTTAAAATACTCTGCAATTGAAACAACCATCATGGGACTTCTGAGGAATTATCGCTGGTTGAAGGCTCGTGACCTCAAACCATATCCCAAACCAGATTTTGCTAAACTTGCCGGTACAAAGTCTGAACTCGATCTTCTTGCGTATGTTCGAAAGATCGACGGCGTCGTCGACGTATTTCATTCAGCACGAATTAACCAAATCATCGAAGGAAGAAGTCGTAGAGAAGCAGATCTCATCGTTCTCATGAACGACAGAATCGTCTTTATTGAAGTTAAGAATTACAAAGGTGATATCACAATGCAGGAACATGTCTTGTATCAAAACGGTCAGTCAAGAGGCTGGACATTTGCAAAACTTGAGGAAGCAGTAGGTCGATTTCGAGAAATAGCCCGTGAAGTAGGCATCATTCTCGAGAGCGATGTTATCGAGACCGTTTTGGCTTGTATTGGAAATGGTGTCGTCAAAGAATCCGTTCAACCCAAGGCAATAACAGGTTCTTTTGTAGCTGATTCCAAGGAATCTGTCAAGGAGATTCTCAATCAACCACGCGAACACTTTGATGAATTCGACCAAGAAACGCTCAAGGCTCTAAGCACGCTTCTCTCTATGTTTGGAACGTGGGACAGTATTCAATTTCCGAATGAAGCAAGACACGATGGCGACCTTACTTCACCCCGAACGATTCGAGAATGGAGAAAGAAATTCTGCGAATTACGGATCATTAATGCACGTGGTTGGTGGTCAACGTTGTTCAAAGGACCACAATTTACTGGAGAACTCATCCCACGTCAAGGCAATACTATCGAGGTGATCGATTTGGATTATGAGGAAGTAGTCAGTCTTTACAATCCGCATGAAATGAATGATGAAGAGCATCCTTACGAGGGTCTTGCTTCCATTACGTTCGGTTATACTGAACTTCAGGATTGGTCAAAAGTTCAACTGATTACGAAGCAGAAAGCCAAAGCCAGTGAAGCGAACGAAGCTGCAGAAACATCTGCACCTCAAGAGGGTGATATCGTACATCAAGCAAGAATCATCGAACATCTCACCGGAGAAAACGAAGGGATTGTCTTCCGATTGAATAAGAAGATTACAGGCGTTTATTGGCGTAATAAGATGACGGAAATGGAATGGGCACTGAAAGATACGACCATGGCTGTCAACTCTGCTCATGATGTTGAAATCACATCAAGCAGATACGCCAAGAGCAAAAAGCGATGGCAAATACAAGTGAAGACCATTGAATAAACAGTCTTAGACAACAGGCGGAATCACTCGACCATCTTCTTTGACAGTATTCAGTACAACTTGGGTAAACGAACGCTGTACGCCTTTGAGTGTGAAAACAGTCTTGGTTAAATCATCAAGATCCTTTCTGCTTTTAACGCGTGCTAGAACCATTGAATCGTAATCACCTGTTACGTCGTAGACTGCAAAGACTCGAGGGTCTGCTGCGATGTTTTGTTGAACATTGATCATCGAACCTTTTTCGATACGCAGTCCAGTGATGACCGTCATGCTCCAACCAATGCTTTCAGGTTCTAACAAGACCGTATAGCCCTTGATGACGCCGAGTTCTTCAAGTCTGCGAAGTCGATTGGTAATGGTTCCTTGTGCGACACCAATACGCTGGGCAAGGCCTCGTTGACTGATGCGGGCATCTTCAAGCAGAACGGCAAGAAGTCGTCGGTCGGTATCATCAAGTTGCATAGATGGCCGTTATCAGGCTTCAACTTCAACGCTTCGTTCCTCGTCTTTGCGACCAGGTAAGCGAATATTTTGGGTCCATCCGCCAAGACCTTCAACGTCCATTTTCAGGAGAATGAGGAGCCCTTGGGGATGCCATTTCTTGAGACGTACCTCGAATGTTAATGATTCACCAGGCTCGATTTTACTTCGCTTAGCGCCTCCTCGCATACTCCAAGGAGCGACCGCTTCACAGCCTTCAGTAGTAATCAATTTCTTCTTTGCAAGGATCTCAACAAGAACAACAGGTTCCGCTGAATCCTTCCACAATGCTCGAATCTCTGGCAATCCTTGCTCCTGATTGAGGGATCCTCGAATGACGGAACCAATAATGAAGGCAGCTACGATGATCAATGCAAGCGGAGGCAAATGGTCGAGAACGGTGAGTTCTTCAGTGGAAGTTGGAACTGTTGTTTCGTACATGGCAATAACACCGGGTCGGTCTGTAGCATTTTCTTCTGCCCCAAGGACGACGAAAACAACACGCCATCCATGTGCTTCTTCAGAAAGGTCAACCCCCGCCGCAAAGAGGTGCTCATATGAGACTTCAACATCAACGGCCGATGTGTTATTGGCTTTGGTAAAGAAGCCGACATCGGAAGTCATATCTCGAACCAAAAATGGTATTTCTCGTCCATGTTGATCTGCTGCATTGGTTTCAATGAAGAGAATCTGCATCAATGCATCATCTCGAAGTTCAACCTGTGGCGTAAAGGTCATGTTTGCAACGAAGTAGTATTGGTCTTCATAATCTGAACGAACCGATAATGTTCCTGCTAAGTCAACGATATGTTGACGCGTGTCTTCGCCATTACCATTGATGAGTGAAGCTGTTTCATCGATTTCGATACCATTGGTTCCAGCGCGAAGGTTTGCATCATCATCGGGCCAATCCGATCCCGTTGTATCGCTGTGCCTCCACCAATTAACCACAACATCATCATCATTGGTTGCATTGCATTCTGTGCATTGCATCATCTGGTCAGGAAAGTGTTCAACGTATCGATGCTCAACATCTGTTTGTTCTCCAAGTTCCCATTCGAGATGTAGACTTGTGGACGCAGAAGCAAGTGGTAAGAGAAGGACAAGAGCAACCAAAAGCCAACGCTTCATTCCTCTTCCTCCATTCCCAAACGGATTTCAAGCAATCGTCGTTCTGCCTTATCCAGCATTAAGGTGATTCGAGTGCCACACCATGTACTGATGATCAGGTCTCCAGTGGAGTGCTTGACACGAACGAGCAAGGCTCCAGAAGACAATTCGGTATCATAGGCTTCAGCGAATTCTTCGCGAGTTGGCACTTCATCTCGCAACATTCGTTGCAACATGACTTCATCGATAACGAGGATATCATCGGAAAGATGTGGATAGATCAGAGGTATTGATTCTTGACGCGCTCGCCAGTGACCGCCCTTGACAACAAAGGCAGGCAATCCAACATGGAGGACTTGCAATGGATGGAAACTTCCACCAGGCCAACGGTTTCCACGCTTGTTAGGCGTATCTTTTGACCAAATCCGGTCATAGACGATTTGAGGTGCAATGGCCATTCGCTTTCCTCTTCTCCACCAAGAGAAGTCGGTTTGATTCAACTGACATTGTTCGAGAACGTCCTGAATTTCTTCTTCACTTGCTTGAAGAACAGTATGACGGTTGTTTGGAGGTGCTTCCAATTGACGTGGCTCCCAGCCACTTTCCGCTTTTCGATCCGCTAACTTGTCGACAAAGGTTCGAGCGACACCTTGCGGTGTTGCTTCTTCTCTGTGATGAAGCAGAGCCACGAAGAATCCACCCGTGTTGTTATCGGCTGGATAGAGTCGACGACAATACGGTAAGGCATCGAGAATTTCTTGCTCAGTTGGTGGGTCATATTGGGGTTTGTAGAACGGAACGGAGGTTCGATCTTCGGCTATGTTTCCTTCTTCATCGATTTGTTCCCAATCTGTTAATCCACGATGCCATGTCAAACCTTCAACCTTTGAATCGTCGATATCAACCAGTTCAAGCCAAGGGCATTGACGAAGTAATTCGGCTATCACTGCCTCGTTTTCAGTCGGATCGAGTGAACATGTTGAGTAGACCATATCGCCTCCAGGCCTTAGAAGTTGAGCGCCTCTCTTTGAGATATCAACCTGCAACTGGAACATTGTTCGTCCACCGCGAGGAGACCAACTCCACCAGACGTCCTTGTTCTTACGCGCTGTTGCACTTCCAGTGCACGGAACGTCTGCAACGATAGCATCGAAGCCAGGTTCTGGGATTCTTCCGATGTGGCGTCCATCATGTTGACTGACAATGACGTTGCCTAGAGACAGTCGTCCTCGATTGCTTGCCAGCATATTGACGCGACCTGAAATCGGTTCGTTCGCAACAACAACGCCTGTGGGTGCCATTCGTTCAGCAGCATGTGTTGCTTTCGATCCAGGTGCTGCACAGAGGTCGAGTAAGAGTGTATTTGGTTGAGGGTCGAGAACAAGAATTGGAAGCATACTCGCTGCTTCTTGACGCGTGATGCGTCCCGTATCATGAAGCAGAGCAAGAAGTTCTCGAGTTCCATCTCTGGCTGCTTGTCCTCGAGCAAATGGCATCTCATAAGCCTCGTTTCCATGCGACCAAGCAATCGGTTTACCACCCATTTCAATGAGTTTTTCACGCGTCCAATCTTTGTCATGATGATGCATTGAAAGACGCAGTGTTTCGGGCAACGGTGTTGTTGCAACATCAATCCAATCCTGTTTTGCAATTCCGAGGGACTGAGCAAATCCAGTTAGGGGCGCAATCTCTGCTTGTTCGAGCAAGCTGGTCTCACTTTCTCTCGCCCCCATGTCCCGCCCTACAGTCTCGCCCCTTTTTGCATTGCGAACGCCGTTAGCATCATATCGCGTTGATGTCTGGTCGGGACATGCTCGGTGACGATATGCCATGGTTGGTGCCGTTGTTTTTCGGCTCCATTGCTATCTGGTTGTTTCCAAAAGTGGTTGAATCCTTTGCAAAAGGCCGTAGTGAACGGCTATTGATGGCGTTGCGGTGGCTACCCTTC
This sequence comes from uncultured Candidatus Poseidoniales archaeon, assembly GCA_963968475.1. Lineage (GTDB taxonomy): Archaea > Thermoplasmatota > Poseidoniia > Poseidoniales > Poseidoniaceae > MGIIa-L2. Next base: position 16,015 of record CAXAHE010000020.1, read on the forward strand.
ACGCTTCTAGCAGTGATTCTTTCTCTTCGTGTGTCATCCATACTTGGCCATGATACAGACCATCTGGAAGTCGTCTCCTATCTTCAAGCGGATTCTTCACTGACAGATCGCCTTCACATTCTCTTTGCAGGAGACGGCATTGTTGAATGGATGCTTCTTCCACTGGTCTATCTGTTTGCATGGAATGGTCAAGGGATGAGAGGAACATGGAAGAGTGAACACCTGCAAAAATTCAAGCGGACAGTAGCCCTTCTGTTACTGGTTTCAGCAACATTATTCTTTGATGATTCAGCCTATATCGCTCCAGAAAGTTTCCCATTAACGCCGATTCCTAGTCCGTCAGTTGATATGTGGGTAGGAATTACATTATTGCTTGTAGAGATCTTAGTCATCAGTGGATTAATGGCGATGTACGGCCCTCCTAAGAGTCTAGAGACATATCGAAAGAGAAGATTTCTGCCAACCACTCCGCTTGTTCTAACAGGCTTTGCCTACTTGGCGATGGCCTTCATGGATTCCTCAGTCTTCGATACTGAATGGTGGTCTGACCCGTATCAAGATGACAAGGTGGCTATGATGTGGATGTGGATTTTTGTCGCATTCAATCTTCACGTATTCGGCAGACCAATTCGTGATATCGATTCCAAATTAGGTGTAGGAGATGGCCGAAGTCGAGCCTTAGCCTTCAGCATAGGTGCATCATTAGGCATATTGATCCTCGTCACATCCTGGCTGATGCAGCAACAAGACGCTCCGGATGCAACAGCGATTCGTTCTGCCTTTTGGCTGGTTGGATGGATTTCAGCGATGATGGCGATGGTCTTGCTTCTTCCATTGCTTGGATTCGATGATGGAGCACGTCCAGAATTAGATTGGGCTCGTTGGACACTTCTGTTTGGACCGATGGTCTTGTTTGTGATACACCCCTATTCTCCATTCCTTTTACTCGGGTCATGGTTTGCATTGATTGCAACGATGGTTCTACCGTGGATGCTTGAACGAGAAGCGAAATCCCTTCCAGTGTGGCAAGTTATTGCCCTCAGTGCTGGCATGATTGCAGTCTTTTCAGTAACGCTACTTTCTGGTCAAGGCATGGTTATTGCCGTTCCTCTTGGCGGAATGTTCGCAACGCTTTCATCGATGATGATGCTTCGGCACGCTGTTGCATAACGTATGTTGAAACGCATTCACCGTTTGCCTTTACCATGGGCGAAGCGTTTCCTTTGGAGCATGTTCCGTTTGCGCTCCCATCCCGTCCCTATGCAATCTCGCAAGAATGGCGTCACTTGACATTCATGCATTGGGAAGTTGATCCAACGTTGTTGCAACCGCATCTGCCCAAGGGTCTTGAAGTCGATCTGCATGAAGGAAAAGCCTACATCGGTGCGATTCCGTTCATGATGGAAAAGGTACGACCTCGAGGCTTACCATATGTTCCAGGAGTTTCTACGTTCCCTGAATTCAACATACGTGCCTATGTGGTCAAGGATGGTAAGCCAGGTGTCTTCTTCCTCACTTTGGATGCGAAGAGCTGGGTGACTTGTTCCTATGCTCCACGCGCCTATGGGCTTGCATATCGCTATGCTAAGGCGAAGATTCGTGTTGAAGATTCCACCTTTACTTGGTCCTCCAAGCGAAAGCAAGATGGAGCAGAATTGAAAGGCGTTTCAACAAAGAAAGGACCTCAAATGGTCGCTGCAAACGGTTCACTGGAAGCATTCCTTTTCGAACGCTACTGCTTGTACAGTGAACACAAAGGATGCTTGCGTCGAGCTTATGTTCATCACCAACCGTGGACCTATCATGATGCTGACGTATCGATGGAACGAAACACACTGCTTGCATCATACAACCTTGGCGTGGATGAAAACACTCCTGATCTCGTTCACATGACCGATGGTCTTCCCGTACGCACTTGGTCGATTGAAGTTGCAGAACGAATCAAACCAGATGATACTCGAGACTTCTTGTTTTTAGATGGTAATTGTGGACTCTGTCACCGTCTTGCCACCTTCATCGATAAGCGATTGGGTAAAGGAAAACAGTTGGGATACCGTCCGATTATGGACGAGGATGCGCAACGAGTGATTGCAACATTACCTCCGAAAATGCGAGATGCCGATTCGGTGTATTTGATTCGCAAAGGGAAACCCTACATACGTTCTGCAGCAGGAATTCGTGGTTTGTTGTACATGCGATGGTACTACAAGATGTGGTTTCCGTTGCTCTGGCTCATCCCTCTTCCATTGCGAAACATTGGCTATCGTCTCATCGCCCGATATCGACATCGTGTGTTTAAGCGACCTACAGAATGTTTGTTCCGAGTGGATTGATACAAAACCAGGAAGGAAATGACCGTTTTCTGGTCAAAACCATCGCGCTTGTTATATCTGATTTGTCGATGCAACAACTAGGAATCTTCGGATTTCTGGATGGGATGGGAATGAGCAGAGCGTTTCGCGCAGGCGTTGAAAAACGTCGTAAAGTAAAGACAACAGCACAACAACGATCATGGCAGCCCTTACGGGATTTGGCAGGATTGGAATCACGAACGCAATCGTTAGGAACAGAGATGGGGCCGTTAGTCGACGTCCCTGCTTTGGTTCGAATTGAAGATGAGAAATGGGTGTTCGAGCAAATCGATCAAGAAGTCCTTCATCATCTTACACATCGATTGATTCTCCACGAGGAAGAAGGTTCTCGCACCATTGGTGCAACCGTCAGCCTCGCATCAGCAATGCATGTTGCAAAATGCATGGCTGAACAGGAACAAAAGATTGTTCTGATTCGTCCAATGTAGGACAGTTTCAGAAGAGATTCAAAATCGCTTGAACGACGCCTTCGTTGACAAGGTAGAAGAATCCACCAATGACGAAACAAGCGAAGTAGACCTGAAACGGTGAGATTTTCATAGCTTCTTCCGATTCTTCATCGAAGTATCGAATCAAACCGGCTGCTTGCTGAATACCGCTGCCTTCGGACTTTTTTGCCATGTGGACCATTCTATCCGAGTTGCCTTTCCTTTATCAACGCAACGCGCGGTCATTCGGATTCACTATCGGTCATATCAACGAAGGGAACATCCTCATCAATGATGAGCAGCGACCCATCTGGACTCACTTCTTCTTCAATTTCAATAGGAACCAGTAGGGCTGCCTCTCCCCGAGACAAGGCGCGCTCCACAGCAGGTGTGTTGTCATCAGCGAGGGCTTGTTGAGCAAGGCCGATCTCAAGATTGGCGAGTTCGATGAGGTTGGGATCAACATCACCTTTCTTCTCGAGACGAGAGATATGATGTTCGAGGGCTGCAATCGATTCAGAAAGAAGGCTTTTCGCTCGTTTCTGATGTGCTCTCCACAACATTTCGTTGGCTTTGAGTGAACTTCCAGTCTTTGCAAGCCCTTTCTCAGCACTGCCTCTATGAGCAAATTCCCATGGATTATGTTGTGCAGAAGCTGCGAGATCATGGATGATACGTGCCCGTTCTTCAACAGGACCTCGCATAATGATGATGTTTCGATAGCCCGAGGTCACTAAACCAAAGCCCCAGTAAGGGATTGATTGAACCGATATGTGCAATGCACCTACAGTGTATTCAAGCATCCATCGTTGTTCATCAAAGCCAGGAACTTCAGTGAATACAGGTGTTTCAGCACCGACACAACATCGAAGCAGTGTTTCACAGACATCACCAAGGTAGACTTTACTCGACGGTCCTTTGTGGTGGGCTGATCGAAGATATCCTCCAGACTCATCGACACAGTGGTTCGATTTTGCTTTACGTACCTGTGCATGGATGACAGAACGTTCTGGGTGAAGGTCGACCTCCATGAAGCGAGGAGAGC
>CAXAHE010000021.1:0-19579 GCA_963968475.1 uncultured Candidatus Poseidoniales archaeon
GCGGATGATCGTACTTCTTGTCAACGCCGAGGTAGAGCATGAATGTGGAACAAGAGTAGCCTTTCTTCTCGAGTTTCTTATTGGACCACTTCTTTCGCTTTTCATCAGGAACAAGAGTTGTCATGGCATGGGCAAAGTCTGCGTTGACAACCACCTTGTCGGCAAGCATTTCTTTTCCTTCGATGCGAACTCCTGTTACGGTTTTTCCTTCATATATCAACGACTTCACAGGGGTGTTGAGGTGGATTTTGACACCCATCTCTTCTGCAATCTCTGCCATCCGAGCCGTGATGCTTCCGAGACCGCCTTTGGCGTGGAATATTCCGTGCTCGTACTCTAGGAAGGCGAGGATAGTGAACAGTGAAGGTGCGTGGAATGGGCTCATTCCGAGATACTTCGTTTGGAAGGACATCGCTAATCGAATGCGTTCGTCAGTGAAGTGCTTTCCAAGATCGCCAGCGACGCTTGCCCATGGCTTGAGAACCGTAGCCACTCGGATGGCTCGCTTCGAGAGGACGTCCAATGGACTTGACCACGGAGTCTGGAGGCATTGTTTCGAGAGATCGAGTTTCTTTCGATTCTGTTTGACGTAATTCTTGAAACCATCAGCGTTCTTGTCGCCAGCAAGTTCACGAATGCGCTCTGTCATTTGATCGAGGTTGCTCGTGGCATCGATGTGGCCTCCTGCGCCAAACACGAGGCGATACATTGGGTCGAGTGGCATAAGTCCAAGCTCTTTGTGAGCATCTCTGCCAATTGCTTGAAAAATCTCTTCAATGACTTCTGGGTAATGGAAGAATGTTGGTCCTCGGTCGAAGGTGTATCCATCTTTCTTGTAGAGTCTGGTTCGTCCACCGACGGCTTCTGCCTTCTCTAGCACAGTCACATCTACTCCTGAGTGAGCGAGGAGCAAAGCAGAGGCGAGACCACCTGGGCCGGAACCGACTATTATGACGCTTTGAGGGTTATTGTTAGACATGTTCTTTCCACCGGGATTCGGCTTATAAATCGGCGTTTCACCCCAACTAGTTTGTAGGTTTCAATTTACCATCCCAGAAGGTTGAGTTTGATGACTCCTTGGAAGTTGACGAATCTTTGGAGTATGGCAATTCTACAATAGATGCGAATTCATCCAAATAAGGCCCCATTGATGTGATGAGATCGACATTCGGTTGTCCGCGAAGAACCATTCCGTCCATGTACATTAATGAACGAATGATTGGAAATGCTTCTTCTCCGAAACGACATCCTGCAAGAACTGCACATCGAACTGTTTTCATCATTTGTTGAGTGAGAGAAATTTCACTAACCGTCTTTCCAATAAATCCAGTATAAATTTCATGCATACTCTCCATGTATTTTTCCTTGGCCGCACCACTTGGGGGGGTGTCTGCCATCAATAGCATTGCTTCGAAGGATTGATTCAACTCACCTTTAGCAAGATGGAAAAAGAACCCAAATAAGGCGGAACGAACTTTGTCCGGTGCGTGAGATATTGCCCCTGTGTCAATAAATGTGAATTTGCCATTGTCATCAACCATTGCATTTCCTGGATGGAGATCCCCGTGGAACGTTCCTATTCCAAACATGAATGCTCCGTGAATTCGGAAGAGTTGTAGGAGATTATCCCAAGACATCGTCCCTTCAGCGAGTCGATCTTCCAGAGTAGGGGCTTCAATATGTTCCATAACAAGGATATGTTGATTGGAAAGTTCGGGCCAAACACGAGGGAACGACAAGAGTGGCATCGGGAATTGGTGTTCAACTTCTTTCGCCTTGCGTTGTAAGAGTTCAGCACCTTCAATCTCGTTTCGGAGATCAAGTTCTTTCAATGTATAATCCTCAACGTGTTGGAGAAGACCTACTGGATTACCGACTTTTCTCAACCGTGGGTTGAGGAAAAGACCAATTCGAAGCCATCGCTTCATTCGTATAACGTCCTTTCGGAAGGACTTTTCGAAGTCTGCTTTGATAATCTTCACAACGACATTTGTTCCATCTTTGAGAACTCCTTTGTGTACCTGGCCGATACTTGCAGCTGCAAAGGGTTCTTCATCAAATGATGAAAAAGCATCAAGAAATCCTTCAGGCGCTCGATCATGAATGAGTTTCATTGAGTCCTCACGAGGTATTGAATTTGCCCGTTGATACAAGGATTGGAGTTGTTTACACTTTTCCTCGGAAAGCAAATCAGGTCGAAGCGCAAAGATTTGAGTGAGTTTCACAGCAAGTAATCCCATGTTCTGGATTTTGTCTAAATCCGCAGGTCCTTTTTTTGTTATCATGCGGATAAAACGGGCAAATGTAACGAGGCGCATAGTAAGAAAAATCCCCTTTAGTTTATCAATCGGCGTTTTTCCGCAACAGGATTTTGATTGGATTTGCGAACATGGCAGGAGTAGAATCTACCCACTCTTGATAGCCTTCTCTGTCCTTCAAATCGACTTCTGACATTGCAACTCCGCTCACATATCGCAAGAGGAGGGTAAGGATGAGAGGTCCGATCAAAGCCCAAGACGAAGTGATGCCTCCGACTAAGACCGCGAATCCACCAATTGACCACCAGATGATGGCTTCTCCCAGATGATTTGGGTGGCGGGTGATGGAGAAAATCCCATCAGTTTTCAATTGCCCAGGGCCACTGGTCTTCTTGAATTCTCGAAGTTCGATATCTCCTCTGTGCTCGATTATCATCCCGATGCAATATGTTGCGATTAGTAAAGCAGTTCCAATTATCTGGTTTGTTGACAGTGAATTATTCATATTGCCTTCTGAAATTAAAGACAAGATTGGGAGCGCAACAAGAACGAGTAAGATACCTTGCAAGAGAAACACTTGGAGGAAACTTATCCACCACCAATTCTTCCCAGCAGTTTCCATCATGCGAACATATCGAGGATCTTCGCCACGATTTTTCGTACGTTGATGGAGGACAAATGCTAGGCGTATTCCCCAGAGGCTGACGGCGGTTAGTGTTAGTACCGTTATCGCATTGAACGAGTTCAATTGCACAGCTCTTGACCAGGCAATGATGACAAAACCTAGGCCCCAGAGTACATCCATGACACTTACTTTACCGCTCGAAACAGTTCGAAGCCATGCAAGAGTGATGTATGCCAATATGACAACACAGGTGGTTGCGTTGACATTCAAAGTAATCACGCTGTTGATTCTGCAGGTTCTTCTTCATTGTTCATGATAATGTGGTAGCGCCACAAGTCATCAGATTCACCAGTTCCGTCGAAGCGACGTATGGAAACTTGCCCATCACGTGGGAAGCGAGTCATGAGTGCACCTTCGATAATTCCATCATCGAGTTCCCACATTGGTAATACGTCAGGGTCATCGCTTGGAGGATGATCGAGTCCGACTTGTACGTGGAAGACAGGATCGATCCCATATTCAAGGCGGCCAAGCCCTGCATATTCCCACCAATCCATCATTTCGTCGAGGAATTCAACGTGGTTTTCAATGGAACGCAGCGAGAATGCCAGTTCATGGCCGACTCTGTTTCCAACTTGCCGAAGCATTCGTGAGAGGTCGATGCCGAGAATTTTCAGATTCGAGAGGCGTCCTTTGGTTAGTTCCTGACGTGCTTGATTGACTTCTTTACCAGCAGCCATAAACGCTTCTGGATCAAATGGAGTGTCGTGTTCTGGAAGGTCATTGACCCCAAGAGCTCCCACCAAGGAATCTAGGAAGGAACCTTCTCCAATCGTCAGTCGCAAAGGATCGTGAATTCGGCCCTTGGTAAACCGTGCTTCAGCAGTAGCAAATTGTACAGCATCTTCCCAAATTGTATCGATGAGATTTTCTTGTGCCTTAGCAAACGGTTGGCTTTCGATAACCAGAGCCGCATCTTCTTTACCGCGACCTACAGGATTCTCTTCAATGTTCAAAAATTGTACAACGTGTGTGCAATCTTGGAGGAAACCTTGGGAATCAAGATCGTCTGAATGTTTGATTTCAATTGAATCATGCAACTTCTCGAAGAACCGTGTGGTTCGACGGTCAAGTTGTGCAATAACTTGGACAACAACGCCCTTTTGAGCCGCTGTGTTAATCGATTCGAGTGCTTCACTTCGACAGAGGTGAAGGATTCCGTAGCGTCCTAGGAGGAGGACAAGGCGTTCTTCTGCCTCATCAGCCATCTTTTCTAGACGCTTGTAGATGTGGCTACGCTCCTTCAATACAGCGAATCTTGGCTCGTCTCTTTGGCGACGACTTGCCTCGAATGATGCGTTGTTTTCTGTAATACCCTTTGCAACTTCATCAAAACCTTCCTGGAGGTTATCGAGTTGTCTTCGGCGCATCTCTATGATGTGTTGAAGTGCTTCATCAACACGTAGGCTTGAGAAAAGCATAGGTCGGTCAGCGGTTGCTGTAACAATACCCATTTCTTGTAGTCTGGATAGGCTATTGTAAGCGTCGAGACGTGTTGTTTGGAGTTCCTTTGCAAGTTCGCTAGCTCTCATGTTTGGATTGTTTCCAAGGACCATGATTGAACGGACTTCACGGTCAGTCAAACCAGCCTCGTTCAGGAGTTGTTCCCACATCAGGACTCTCCTCCAGTTACTGGCGAGAGGTGCTTGAGGATTCGAGCAACGTGGCGTCGTGGGCGGAAGAGCCAATCGTAGACGTGTCGAATACGATTGTCAGGTCCGATCAAGAAACTCGATTTAGCAGGGAACATCCCGAGATGCACCGGTACGAGGAACTGGTTTGCAACAGCCCTGTCTTGGTCAGATAGAAGAGGGAACGGAAGTCCGCCTAGACTTTTCTTGAACTTTGAGTGTGAATCGACAGTACCTTCTCCGATTCCAACGACTTTACATCCTGCTGAAGCGAACAAATCGTGCTGTTCCTTGAACGTCAAACAGCCACGTTTGCATGTGGGTGAGCCGTCTTTGGCATAGAAGAAGAGGATTCTCCATTCTCCATCCAAACTTCTGCTATCGAATTCGTTGCCCTCATCGTCTGTTAGTAGGAATTCGGGGGCGATTTCCCCGATCAAGTCTTTGCTCACTCTAGTTGCCTCATTTGGGCTGAACCTGTCTGCTGTCAAAATAACTTCTGCCACATGCTTCACTCCAGTATTGAGAGAATGTGCCCCATTCTTTGGGCTTTCGTTCGAAGATAGTCTTTGTTTTCACTGCAAATACCAGCTTTGTGCTCGACTCTCTGCAAGACAGTGATTTTGTGTTGTTCAAGTTGAGCGACTTTGTCAGGATTGTTGGTCATGAGACGAACCGTATCGTGCCCGATATCCTTCAGAATACTTGCAGCGATGGTGTAATCTCTCGCATCTCCTGGGAGGTTTAAGGCTAGATTAGCATCGAGGGTGTCAAGGCCTCTGTCTTGGAGGTTGTATGCTTGCATCTTAGCAAACAGGCCAATACCTCTTCCTTCTTGTCGGAGGTAAAGTACGATTCCTCTGCCTTCTTCTTGGATGGTTTTCAGCGCTCTTTGGAGTTGTGGGCCACAATCACAGCGAAGACTTCCAAGAGCATCACCGGTGAGGCATTCCGAATGAACGCGCACGAGCGGGGGCTGCTGGCTATCCATGTCGCCGGTGTAAATTGCTGCGTGTTCGGATCCGTCTCGAGGATCTATGTAAGAGCGAATTCTAAAATCGCCGTATTTCGTTGGGAGTTTAGCGTCTGCTGGAACTGCCGTGTATTGTTCTACTTCATGTTTGGACATAAACAGTAAGATTGGCGTATCATGTATAAAGGACTGTTCTCGACCAAACAAGCGTTGTGGTTTTTTAATAAACGGTCCTTCATATACTGTGTGTTCTACCTAACTACATGATTCGCATGGGATTTGATGTTGGAGTGGCTGCTGCTGTAGTCCGGAACAACCAGGTCCTGTTAGTGCAAGAAGCCCGTGGCCCTTACGAAGGCCGGTGGGGTCTGCCGAAGGGCTACGTCGACCCAGATGAATCGATTGAAAATGCAGTTCTTAGAGAACTTAAAGAAGAAACTGGCCTAGACGGGATTGTCGAAGGATTCATCGGTTTTCGCTCCACAAAGACTTCAGATAACGTCGGATTATTCTTATGTTATTCTGTTACAGTTCAGACCGACACCTTGTTAATCCAAGAGGAAGAAATACAGCAAGCTAAATTCGTCAGTCAAGAGATGTTCTCACAACTTGAATGGATATCTCCCACCCTCCGCTCTTTTGCCGAAGTTGCCGTGTCTGGCCAAAAACTTCCGATCGTTGATCTTTCAGAAGAATCCCAACGACCATACCATGTTGTCTTCAGTGATGCTAGAACTTCACTCACCAAGGAGGTCGGCGTATGATTGACACAGAACGAATTATAGCAAATTCAATACCAATTAACCGAGAAGGTTCCCACGTTGTTTATTGGATGACCAGCGCACGACGCTCTCGCTGGAATTACGGCCTCGACCACGCCATTGACCTTGCCAATGAAGCAAATGTGCCCTTGATCGTAGTAGAGTCACTCGCTCTTGGGCATCGCTGGGCGAACGACCGAATTCACACATTTGTCCTCCAAGGAATGATCGATAACAGAAAGTTGTTCGAATCAGCCCCGCTCACCTACATCCCGTACGTGGAGACAAAACAAGGGCAAGCATCAGGTCTCTTGCGCTCCTTCACGAAAGGAGCAGTGGCTATGGTCATTGATGATTATCCAACATACATGCCGAGAGAAGTTGCTAACAGAGCAATGGAAATTGGTGAATGTTGTGTGATGGCAGTCGACAGTAATGGTATTCTTCCACTGCGAACACCGCAGCGGTCCTTCACTACAGCCTATTCTTTCCGACGCTACCTTCACAAGAACATTCTTGGTTACCTAGCTAGACCTCCAATGGCTGAACCTCTAAAAGCATTGAACGATTTACCAGATGGGAAATCAATTGCTGATGAAGCGTTTGCAAGAGTGAACGTCCCCATCACACCATACGAATTCATTTGGAGAGTAGCTGAAGCTTCTCGTGAAGGAAGAGATGCACTTTCTTATCTCGATATCGACCACGAAGTCTTCCCAATCGATTCAGCAACGGGCGGTTCTGTCAAGGCAAGAGTTGAACTCAGTATCTTCATCGAACAAAGACTCAATCACTACCACCTTGACCGAAATCACCCCGAACGTCACGGAAGCAGTGGATTGTCTCCTTGGTTGCACTTTGGACACATCTCATCGTTCGAAATTGTTGATGCAGTCCTGAAACATCAAAAATGGAATCCAATGAAAATAACACCCCCTCACAACGGCCGCAGAGAAGGCTGGTGGGGAGCTAACGAAGGTGCAGAAGCATTCCTTGATCAAATCATCACTTGGAGAGAGTTAGGCTTCATTTATTGTCATCAAACTCCAAATCATGCGAAATACGAAACCCTCCCTGAATGGGCCAAACTGACATTAAACGAGCATTCCCAAGATGAACGCCCGTACCTGTATACCTTCGAGGAACTTGAGAATGGCCAAACCCACGATCCATTGTGGAATGCAGCTCAAATGCAACTTCGAAATGAAGGTTTTATTCATAATTATTTGAGAATGTTGTGGGGGAAGAAAGTGCTTGAATGGTCATCTGATCCTAAAACAGCATCTGAGTGGTTGATTCGACTTAATGACAGATGGGCTCTCGATGGCCGAGATCCGAACTCATACACAGGCATTTTCTGGATCTTCGGACGATTCGACCGAGGGTGGTTCGAAAGAGCAGTTTTTGGAAAGATACGCTACATGACTTCCGCATCAACACAACGTAAGTTCAAAACTGAGGATTATATACAAAAGTACGCTGATTCTTAACATAGGTGAATCAATTGCCAATTTACGAACACTCAGCCAATTTTCCATTTCCGAGAGAAGACGTCTGGGCATGGCACGCTCGTCCAGGAGCAATCCGACGAATCATGCCTGGCTGGGAGGGTATTCGCCCAATCGAAGTTGGGGGAATCCATGACGGTGCTAAGACCTCGTTCAAAATTTCAATTGGCCCAATCCCACAACGCTGGGTCGCCGAACACCACAGCTACATCGAAGGTGAGCAATTCTGCGATAATATGGTCAAGGGGCCGTTTGGTCGATGGGATCACGCTCACAAGTTCCTTGCAGTTAGTGATGACGAAATGACAATTCATGACCATGTTGAGTGGAAATTGCCATTTCATTTTTTCAGCAGGATTGGAGCCCCAGTAATGGTCATGCCGCGTCTCAAGCAGATGTTCAAACATCGCACACGACGGATAAACGCTGACATGAATCGTCAAGCCAAGTTCAAGGATGCCCCTCGAAAGCGCATCCTCATCAGTGGCTCCACCGGGCTAATTGGAACTCAACTCTCAGCATTTTTGGAGACCGACGGCCATGATGTACACCGCTTGTTGCGAAAGACATCTGCTCTACATCCTGATTCTGACCAGAATAAAATTGTTCGATGGGATGATCAAACTGGTAAAGTCTTGGAAGGTTCAATGGAGAATTTTGATGTTATCATACACTTAGCTGGAGCTGGAATCGGCGATAAGCGATGGAGCAAAAAGCGAAAGCAACTTATCATCAACAGTCGAACAATTCCGACAAAGAATCTGGCGGAACATATGGCTCATCTCGCATCACCTCCTTCTCTTTTCATGAGTGCATCTGCCATAGGCTTCTACGACAACAGAGGTGATGAAGAATTAGATGAGACCAGTTCCATTGGCTCAGGATTCCTTGCTGAAACCTGCCAGCAGTGGGAGCAATCCACGGAACCTGCACGCTCTGCTGGTATCCGAACAGTCATTTTGCGAACAGGCCTTGTAACCACAGCAGCTGGTGGCATGCTACAGAAATTACTCCTTCCTGCAAAGATGGGTGGAATGGGCCCAGTAGGGGGCGGCCGTCAATGGCAATCGTGGATTTCCTTTGACGATCAAATCTATTCGATTCATCATTTGATGAACCAAGACGACTCTGAAGGGGTGTACAATTTAACAGCACCTAATCCAGTGACGCAAAAGGTCTATGCGAAAACACTGGGACGTGTATTGCGGAGACCTGCATTCGCCCCAATCCCTGGATTCATGATGAAACTCCTCTTTGGGAAAATGGGTAAAGGATTGATTTTAGATGGACAAAAAGTTCATCCTAAACGATTGATAGAATCAGGATATGATTTTGAACATTCAGACCTTGAATCAGCACTTAGAGATACATTAGGCCGATTTAACTAGTCGTCGCTTTATTCATAACCGGATTCGAACTTGGCGTAACATGCTCGGGCGTTGCATAGGTGTCGGCCTCTTCGCCCTGCTGCTGATTTCGATGCTTCCTGCAGTGAATGCTGATGACACTCAGCAATCCTCAAATCTTCTTACTGATGGTGTTTCGTCCAATGGTTATGTCTGCGATCCAGATGGTTGTTCTTCGAATGATGGAACCGATTGGTGGCGAATTTACGCCTATCAAGGCGATATCGTCAGTATTGCTTTCTCAGGTTCGATGAATAATGCCGCATGGTGGTGTATAGGAGATGGATGGGAAGCCGATTATTCGATGCATGATGAAACAGGTTCTCAAGTTGCAAGCATGGCCAAAGATGACAACAATCCTTCGGGAACACTCTCGAAAACCATGCCGCAAGCCGGGAATGTGTTTGTCAAAATCAAAGGAAAAGACTCGTGGTGTAATGATGGGCTTGACTACACTCTTCTCGCTTCTATCGATAAGACAGCTCGCGATACTGATGAAGATGGATTCGTGGATGCTGAGGATGACTGCGACCTGATTGTTGGTTCTTCAACAAACGATCGTAAGGGTTGTATCGACAGTGATAGCGATGGTTGGTCAGATACAGATTCTGGATGGGATGTTCAAAACGGAGCAGATGCTTTTGAAAACGATGGAACTCAATGGAGAGATCGAGATTTTGATGGCTATGGCGATAATATCCTTGGCAATCAACCAGACCATTGCCCAGACAATCGCGGTTATTCGACTGACGACCGGTACGGATGCATTGATTCAGATGCAGATGGCTATTCAGACGCTGATCCTGGTGGTCTGGATGGACTCGAGCCTTGGTACGCTCACCCTGATGGATTAGCAGATTCTTTCCCGTATGAATCCTCTCAATGGAGAGATACTGATGGTGATGGATTCGGCGATAATTGGGATGATCCTATGTGGAACGAGACACATATCGCATGGGGTATTGGAGAATGGCTGCTTTCAACCGAACAACCTGATGCCTGTCCGTTCATTGTTGGACTTTCCTTTGCTGACCGATATGGTTGTCCAGACACTGATGGCGATGCTTGGTCAGACCCAAGCGAAAATTGGACCACAAGCCAAGGGGCTGATGCGTTCCCAACCGAACCAACTCAATGGCTTGATCGTGACTTTGACGGCTACGGAGACAATCAAACCATCGGAGCAAATCTCATTGATGACTTCCCTGACAATCCCACACAATTCAGAGACACTGATTTTGATGGCTGGGGGGATAATCAAACCTATGGCGCAACACAAGTCGATGATTTCCCAATGGTTCCAAGCCAATATCTCGACACAGATGGTGATGGCTACGGTGATAATCTGAGTGGATTTGAAGGCGATGTTTGCATGAATTCAGATGCGGAAGAAGTTGAAAGTGGCTGGATTTCAAGATTTGATCGCCTGGGCTGCCGGGATGTGGATTCGGATGGATACTCAGATCCAACAGAAGATTGGATTCCTCACCCAGAGGGATTCGCAGATGCTTTCCCTAGTGATTCCTCACAATGGTATGATACTGATGGTGATGGATTTGGAGACAACCTAGAATGGTTTGACGGGCAAGCTTGGCGCTTAGCATTCCGCGGAGATGGCTGTAGGACCACCTTAGGGCAGTCCACATTCGATCGATGGGGATGCCCTGATTCAGATGGCGATGGCTGGTCCAACCCTACTTCTTACTGGCTAGCAAGTCCAGGAGGGATGGCTGATGCATGGCCTGAAGATTCCACTCAATGGCACGATTCAGATGGTGACGGCCGTGGCGACAATCCTTCAGGTACAACTGCAGACGTTTGTCCTGCTCATCCAGGAACCTCAGTAGGGCCCAGTTCAGGTGGAGACCGCTGGGGCTGCCCAGATACCGATGGTGATGGTTGGTCAAACTTAGGCGATGCCTTCATTCATGAACCAACGCAATGGAGAGATACTGATGGTGATGGATTTGGTGACCAAGAAGATGGAAACGAAGCAGACGCTTGTCCAACAATACGAGGGACATCAATTCTTGATCGTCTTGGATGCAGAGATACCGATGGTGATGGCTGGTCAGACCCGACAGATGGCTGGGAATCTCATCCATACGGTCCTGCAGACTCGTTCCCAACCGAAGCCCTTCAGTGGCGAGATACTGATGCTGACGGGTTTGGAGACGTGCCTCTTGGTGCTATGCGAGATGATTGCCCAGAGATATTCGGAACCTCGACTCGAGATGTCCAAGGATGTGAAGATTCGAATGACGATGGTTGGTCAAATGAATATGGCGAATGGAACGCTGCTCTCGCTATCATGGGTGAAGACCCAGCTGCTTCGTGGATGACCTATCTCATCGTAGGTATTGCATTCATTCTTGGTGCCTCAGCTGCACTTGTCACTCGTACACTGAGGGTAGAAGAGAAAACCCTAGGTGATGATTTCCTCATGACAAACGAGGCGATGATGCCCTCCGAACCTCACATGAATGCATTACCAGATTTGGCAATCCCACTACCTCCGCCCCCAGGGGGTGAAGAATCTGCGTAATTGTCTGTTGATGCTTTTCATTCTGCTCAGTGCATCGTTGACGACCCTGCCGGTATCTGCAGAAGGCGAATTATCCGAATTATCCGATGCAGGCATCACTCTTGTTGCCTTACGTAACGACACACTCGACCTCAACCAAGATGGTGATATTGATGCAGTTCGGGTTGTCGTTATTTTGAATTCCACATATCCTTCGACCTTCATTGAGTTGCGCCTTATCGCCTCCCATAATGATCGAGAGGTTGTTGAAAAAACGACCATGGAGATTTCTGGGCAAACAAATGCAAGTCTGACCTATGATGCATGGGCGAGCGGAAAGCATGAACTGGAATTGGCTTTCTTTGATATGAACGGTGTTCGAATTACGAACATTGAATTGCCAACGTATGACATGGTTCCTTCATTACAAACACCGATGCTAGGTCTCGAGTTATTTGGGTCTGACACTCTTGAAACTGGGTCCTCATGTGAAGTGAATCGAATGTTTGCTGATGAAACGGGACCTCGTTATGGCGCAATAGGTACTCAAACATTCATTGGTGCTCCATTCACAGTCCTCGATAATGCTACAATCATCGATTGTTCTAACTGGCCTGCTGGCCAGTATTCACTCAAGGAAACCTATCGTAATGAACTTGGACAAACAGCGGAATCATGGCTTAACCTATCAATTCAAAATCGACCAGCCCCAGAATTTGAGTTGCTTCTGACTGGCGATCAAATGGCAACTGACCGACCTTGCCTCGTTGCTTTACAGGGACTCAATTCGAATGAGGATTTCACTTCCTATCAAAAGACATGGGAGGTTTCAACACTCAAAGGAACCATCTCCAATACTTCTGTATTCGATTGCTCTAGTTTGCCAGCTGGCGTCCATCTTATCATTCTCAAAGTTACTAATTTAGAGAACATTGTCAGTACTGAGGCAGTGAATCTCGTTCGTTTGCCTGCTGTTGACCTTTCAGCAGAAGAGAAAGAAGCTCTCCCTAGCCAGTCCTATGGGGCCGAGACGAACACTGAAGCAGTTGGATGGTACACAATGGCCGCATTAGGGCTTATTGTTGCGATAGTTGTCTTCGTTTTACTCGTTCGAATCAAAGAGCATGATGAGTTACTCGCCTTACCTGAATTGGGGCCTCCGCCTCAAATTTTAGCAGACGGAACCCCTGACTCAGAGGGTCTTCCAACGATGAATGATGATGAAGGTCAATTATGGCGCAAGCATCCCGATGGTTCCCTCGATTGGTGGGATACTTCATTCAATATCTGGCAGCGTTGGTGATTTTTTGCAAGACTGGTTACTGATTTCGCTCATTGTTCTTGGATGCGGCATTGGGCTAATGTCTCTCCATGGATTGTGGCTCTGGTGGACTCGTGTGCGGCCGAAACAACCACGCTTGAATGCAGATTGGCAATCGGATTGTGAGTTCATATCATCAGCTGAATTTGAAGATTCAATGATTACATTTCGAAATGTGAGGGATTTTCATTGGAGAACAACTCGAGATCGTGATGAACGATGGGTTGACGAAGTGAAGGTTGATTCTGAAAAAGTCAAACACATCTGGTTCGTCGTCGACCAATTCCATTCGTTCAAAGGCATGTCACACACATATCTGACGTTTGAGTTTAAAGACGGAACATGTCTCTCCTTTTCGTTTGAAGCACGTCGAGTAAAAGGGAAAAAGTACCATCCTTGGACAGGACTCTGGCGCTCGTATGAATTGTACCTCCTTCTTGGCTTTGAGAGAGATGTGACACAGTTAAGGACACACGGAAGAGGCAATATTGTTCACATGTATCGGGTGGTAACTCCACCTGACAAGGAACGACAAATGATTGTTCAAATGTCTCATCGTCTCAACCAACTTACACAACGGCCCGAGTTTTACCATACTCTGTTCAAGACATGTAATACCTCGATTGTTCGAGCAGTTAACACCGTCACTCCGGGTCGTATTCCATTCCTATGGAGAAATTTCCTCCCAGGATATACTCCAAAGGCTGCATTAAAACTCGGTCTTATCGAGGATTGGGGTGGGATGGAAATGACTCGCGACAAGGCTCGTGTTGACCAGCGCTCACAAACATGGGATGAGAAAGAAGAGTACAGTGAAATGCTGAGGAACTTCCTACCGGCTTCAAACTCCGATCAAGAGTAAAAGATCACCTTGCTGGCATGATATAGTAATTTGATCGCCAAGAGTTTCATTGTGAATCCCCCTTGTTCCGGATGAGAGTTTCTCATTTCCGAGTGAATATTTGCAACCAATCAATGTTACGCCTGAAACTTCACCAAAGGGAATCAAACTGATGTTTTTTCCTTTTATTGTCCTATACTCAACAGGCGTGTCTGTGACACGTACAATCAACCACTCATCGATGTGAAGATGTGCCTCACTTTGACACTCAAAAAGAGCAGAAAAAGCCGCAAGTTGATGATCCAATCTCCCTCCATCGATTCCAATGACATCAATATGCTTGTCAGGGTATTGTTTTTGAGTCCATGTGAGTCCTTTCGAAATATCGCTTGTGTCCTGTGTTGAGTCCTTGACAATTTGGACACCTTGGGACTGAAAGACATCGAGTTGATATGATGTTAAGCCATCCATATCTCCAATGATTACATCTGGCTGAATCTGTCGTTGTTGGAGCATAATTGCAGCTCCGTCAAGGGCAATAATTACTGGCGATGAAGCGACAAAGTATTCCAAGACAGAAAGAGAGGGCTGATTGCCGTTTCCAACAATGAGAACGCCTGTCATAAAACTTCCATTTCATCCTAGTTCTTGACCTGATGGGTGAAGCGATTTTAGCAACTTAAAGAATCAACTTCGGACAATGGTTTAGAACGTTGAACATTCTAACAACTTCATGCGCAGGGGTCCGACGTCTGGGAAAGGAGTCCTTGCGACCCTTTTGACGGTACTCATGATGGCGCAACTTTTTGCTCCAATGGGAGGCGAATTCAATTCCCAAACCGTGTCACTGAAAGACTCAACCGAACCCTTAGAGACTCTTCCGAATTCCATGTCTTTTGGACATGATCTTGCTGGGCAAAACCTCGATATTGAAGGAATGTCAAATCTCGTTGTACGTCAAGATTCGTCAATTGATAACTGGATGACAGAACTGTTACACGATAATGCTTCTACGAATCTTAGTGAACCGGATATGTATCTCACTGAAGATGGTACTGTATACCTCTGTTGGATGGATTCAACTGGTTCTGTATTCATGGGTAAGAGAAATTCGAGCGGAGAATTTACCAGTTCTCTTATCGATACTGTCTCGACCTCATCTGGCCTCATCGGATGCTCCATTGCAGTAGATGAGTCTGAACGTCCACGTTCGGTATATGCTGATGGTGATGATTTGAAGATGGCCCGATTAGCGTTTAAAGGTCAAATTTACACAGTTTCCGACATATGGCTGAAAAGAACAATTGTTGAAGGAATTGAACCTATCTCAATCGACTTGGCACTTACCCCAGATGGTCAAGAGTTTGCAGTAGTGCGAAATGCAACAGGTGTATTGTGGCAAGTAAACAACAGCGGAATGCGGTGGTACCATAGCATTCTCGATTCGGGGCCAGTCGGACCCGAACTCGAACTGAAGATTGATTCCACAGGTATCGTTAACATCGCTTATACCAGGTCTCAAGAAGCAGTACGATTGCAGATTGATGGTTCAGAAGTAACCACTCAAATCCTTGCAAGAGGTGCTGAGGTTCACACCGCGCTTGGACTCGATCTTGATGGTAACGATTTGGCCCAAGTTGCTACAACCACCTTTTCGAATGGAGTTACAGAACTTTCTATCTTCAAGAGTCTTGAAGATAAATCCACAGGCCGGATTTCAACAACACCGAGTTCAGTCTACGAACTCTATCCTGATGTTGAAGAGGGAACGATCCTTACTGCAGACATAAACGCTGACGGGTTTGATGATGTTATCATGGCTCAACCGAGTGCTTCAAGCAACGGATTGGCCTCAAACGGACGTGTTGTAACTGTCTTTGGAAGTGCAACAGGTTTGGACACAGGCAATGCCCATGTGATGGCTGGCGCCCAAAACGCAGAGCACTTTGGCAGCGATATTGCAGTTGGAGATTTCAAAGCCAACGGTGATTCACAACTCGTTATCGGTTCCTCTGGATTTGACAACACTTCCCGTACTGGAGAATCGAATCACGGCCGTATCGCAATGTATGAATGGACTACAGAATCACAAACTGGTTATGATTTGATTTGGAATGTTTCAGCAGATCATGAAGAAATGCTGGGGGCATCTCTATCTGTCATCGATAGCATGTATGGCAACTCACACTCTGACCTCGTGGCACTTCAATCAAATTGGACTGATGGTGTAGAATCCAACGGCAGACTTTCTGTTTTCGCTGGAACTCCAATCGGATTTGTTTGGGAATTTAACATCACGGAATCAACAGACGGGGCTTATTTCGGCCGCTCTATGTCAAGTGGTGGCGATTTGAATGGCGATGGGTATGGCGACTTTGTCGTCTCTAATACGGGCTCAGAGTCCTCTCCTACAGGCTATTCAGCAATCGAAGTGTTCTACGGGTCTGCATCAGGATTCTCTTCAACTCCAAACAACGAAATTCAAGTGTTATCTCAAGGAAGAATGTTTGGTACAGTGGTTGAGATCATTGATGACATTAACAACGATGGAATGGATGAATTGATTCTTCAAGAACTTGCTCCACTCGGTGGTGCTCTTCTCTCTGGGAAGGTTCACCTTTTCCATGGCACTTCAATACAAAACTTCACTTCAACAGCAAATTGGACCAGTGAAGGAAGTATAAACCAACGACTTGGTTGGATGTTTGAAAGCGTTGGAGATATCAACGACGATGGATACATGGATACAATGATTGGCTCAAGTTCTGGATTCACTCCATCGGGCCTTCTCGAATTGTACCTTGGTTCTGCAAGTGGTCTCCAAAGCACGTCTGAGGTTATTCAAACCGGAGGCCAATCCCAACATCTCGGATTGACTACAGTTGGTAATTTTGATTCGAATGCTGATGGCACAATCGAACTACTTTACACGGTAAGGAATCAATCTAGAGGTACCAATTACGGAGTCGATGTTGTTGTTGTATCCAAACAAGATTTCGATACAAGCACCTTCTCTTTCGTGGGAGAGATGAGGGAACTACGACTTTCTACAGCAGATCGTGGGGAGACCGCGATGGTCTTTGTCCTCGATAAAAATCAAGCTAATGGAGAGCAATTATTGATTCACCTCGAACATGTTGGAGACGGCTCCCCAGGTGGTTCTTGGGTTTCCGAACAAATGCTTGAATCACACATTACCAGTATTCAATTTGAATCTTCAGCATCTGGAAAACCATACCTACTCTACTACGATACTGGCCTAGAAGGAGACCTCGTTAATTCACAACTAAGCGACCTTTCTGGGTTCTTGCTCAGAACATCAACCGCTTGGACTGCTCTTCATCAGGACATACGTACTTTGAGCGAATTTGGAACCAATCCAGCCTCTGCAGTTGATGCAAATGGTGATCTGCATGTAGTTTATTCCCATGCTACAATTTCAAAATTATACTACAGCACTGAAGACTCTTCGAAGCCAGATGGATGGTCCGGAGATGAACTGGGCACAGCAAACCTCACCACATCCCCATCGCTTTGGTTTGAAGGCTCAGACATGCATATTCTTACTAGAGATTCAGTACTTGATAGAATCCAGCATATCGTTAAGACACAATCAGGATTCCAAACTTCGACCATCGTTGCCTCTGGCTTAGCAGTCGGAAAGGATGTTGTGACAACCCAACTTTGGAATGGCACCTCAATGCTTGCAACAACAGTCAACAACAGTGGCGTATTCGAGTTGCAAATTGTCAACATTAACGCAGGCTCATCAGAAACTCTGGTCGGCTTCACGGATGGAGATTCTGAGATTTCGATGTGTTCTGCTCCAGATGGAGACCTCATCGTAGCATCAATTGATTCAGATAATTTCTTCAGAGTTCACGAGCGTAACAATTCCTCCATGGAATGGAGAAACGTCACTCAATCAGAGATCGGAGCAGGACACCTCAACCAACTGAATGGTTCACCTGACCTTTCATGTACGAGCCATGGTGATTCATTGTATCTTGCACTTCGCGGGCTTCAACACCCTCTCTATGAACGTCAATCAACCCTTGATGGAGGGAATAACTCATGGATGTATTCAATTGACAATCACATGAACAACCTCATTGCTAGCGATAACGGAAGTTGGGATTTGGTTTCAACCGATTCAGGCCTCATACTGTTTACATCCACGCCCGGAACAGAAACACTACGTATCAATACCATGAATCCTGTGAATAACACACTCTCCACCAAGAACGACGTTAATGAATGGTCAACTCATGAAATGAAGAACGTCTATACGAACGAGAATTTCTCTTCCTTAGTCGATTCAAATGGGACAATTATTCTCTCATACTTCGATACTCTTGATGAGGATGTGGACATGCTTCGTCTTTATCTCGATTCAGATAGAGATCTAATTTTCGATTCACTCGATGCATTACCATACACTGGAGACCAATGGATGGATAACGATTCAGATGGTTTCGGTGACAATCCAAACGGTCCATTGTCAGATGAATGTCCGAGCGATAATGGTCCTTCTGAATACTTCACGCAAGGCTGTGTAGATTTCGATAATGACGGATTTGCAGACATTATAGATGCCTGCCCGGCTAATATCGGCCGCTCGATTCATGATCGATATGGTTGTCCCGATTATGATGAAGATGGATGGTCGAACAATGACGGAGCATGGGTTTACGGCGATCGATATCAACAAAACTGGAAGCAAGTCAAAGACAGCGACGGCGATGGAGTGGGCGACAACTACGGGCCAGATTGCTGTGATGCAATCTTTGGACTTGCAGGAAATATTGAAACAAGCCCTGGAGATAAATTCCCATTCAATCCTCGTCAATACAAGGACTACGATAACGACGGCTATGGAGATAACGAAAGCGACTCGATAACCGGTGACTTCTGTCCTTACAATTACGGTACTTCTTACAGAGATCGCAATGGATGTGAAGACAGCGATGGCGATGGAGCAAGTGACCCTTCAACAGTTGGAGGAATAAATTGGGAAACTGAAGATGGCGCCGATCTATGGGTTAATGACCCGACTCAATGGGCTGATAGTGATGGTGACGGATACGGTGACAATGGAACAGTTGGAGCTACGAATCCCGATTCCTTCCCGAACAACTACGCTGCTGCCGAAGATAACGACTCCGATGGCCATCCCGACAGGTGGACAGACTTCTGGAATGAAGCAAACAGGACAGGGGACGACGATGGCGATGACGTCATCAACACAGAAGATTATTGTGGAGATAGTAACCTGTCCGACACGATTGGTCTGAATGGATGCAATGCAAATGTGACATTACGAAATCAGTCGAGTGTTAACCCCGTAGCATATAATGGAGGATTGGTTTTGGATGGCTGTCCAAACGTCTTTGGAACCTCCACAGACCCATTGCCAGGTTGTCCTGACAGTGATCTTGATGGGTGGGCGAATACGGATGATGATTTCCCTCTCGACCCAACCCAATTCCTCGATTATGATGGTGATGGTTTTGGTGATAATGCCTCGGGTAACAATGCTGATGCTTGTCCATTCCAGTACGGAGTCAGCGATGGAACTGATGGCAATGGATGTCCATTAGTAAACACAGATGACCTTGATGGTGATGGGGTCTATGATGACATTGATTCTTGCCCTGGTACACCATTGGGT
>CAXAHE010000022.1:0-17844 GCA_963968475.1 uncultured Candidatus Poseidoniales archaeon
CACGAGGGGTCCCCTTGTATGTGTATACGTTAACAAGGGTACCCTTTCATAAGAATAGGACGTGTTAGACGTGCGAAGTAAATCTCATGAAGTATTCTCATCGTTCTCATCAAGCCGCCCGTAGACGCGTCTTCCTGCGCGATGATCTTGCCACCAAGTTAGTCTATCTGCAAGATGTCTTGGAATAAAGAATCCAACTTTTCGAGGTGTAAGGCCATGGTTTCTCATCACCCTATCATGAGAAAGGTTTGCAACAATTGATTGGGCAGAGCATCCTGGATTTGCCGTAACAAATCGCATTATCTCTTTTTTTAATCGGTCAAATCGTGCTTTCTTTTGGGAACCTTTCCCTAATCGTCTTGGAGACATAATTACGACTTTCGTCGTTTACGGTTATGAAAGAAATGGGGGGAATCCCTACTCGAATGAAACCGGTTGGGTGGTTTTCCAATTTGCCGTAGCGAGTTTCTTTGCTTTGCCATCCGCAATAATCGGAGCAATCTTGTCCAATCGGCCGTGCATGCCATGAACATGGAATTTGACACGTAGTTCTGCGGTAAGTGATGCTTCTAGTGCTTGCATTTGATCATCATCGAGATCAACCGAGGCAAGTGTTTCTCCTGAGGTTTGAGAAATAATTGTGAGTGTCTTTGCCTTGCAGGACATTGCTGGTCTGAAGTCCATGTCATCAGGGTGATGCATCCAAACAGATAGGTCCAAAGACAATGTGTCCCGTATGTTCACTCGACTGATTTCAACAGATTCAACCATGCCACTCAACCCTTCCAGTCAACAGTCCTTCAAACTCTTTTCGTCTTAACCTACTCGAATGCGATTTCTGTAATGACCGGTTCTTGTATTGTGATTTTTATGGTCAACACCCAATCATTTCCAGGATCTGGGTCTGGGAGGATTTCGATGGCGGAGTCTGGATTTGATTGCAAAGCTTGTACGATTAGCACCCATGGAGATTGTCCAAATCCTGAACCTGGTTCATTGAGCAGCATGCTAATCACCATTTCCATGTTATCTGAATCATAGATTCCTTCTGCTCCTAATGGGTTGAGTTTGTCCTCGGAAAGTATCGCCTTTGCGTTTTCATTGGCTGTTATGTTTCCACCTTCTGTATCCGCTTGCTCGTTGTAATTATCTTCAGGGACTGTAACGACAAGCGTGAAGTTATCGTAGGGTTGGATTAGATCGTTTTCCAATTCAAGTATGGCCTCATATGAAATGATTCTACCAGAAGAGCCTGGTGTAATTTCTTGGCTCCATTCATCACCTTCTGCAAGATAGTCAGACCAAGATTGTTCGATTACTTTCTCTTCCCATACAACGCTGAAACGTCGGGAGGATACATTGAGTTCAAACACCTCGGTTAGAACTCCTTCTTGGCCATCATCAATGGTAACAGAGCCAAGATATATCCCACTTTTATTGGTCGGAAGTAGCACCTGATTTTCAGTGGAGTCTATGTCGTTACGGCCATCACCATCGCCATCTGAATCAGTGCCCCAATCAAGATCCCAAGAAAAGAGTAAATTATTTCCTTCCGGGTCTACTGATGCTGAAGCGTCGAGAAGTATGGAATCTCCTGCTCTTGGGCTTTCAGGGTATTTTAGATCGATTACTGGCGCCCCGTTTACAACAACAACCGCCGAAGTATCGTCGACTCCTCCTTGGTCGTTTTCAACTGTAAGAGTTACTGTGTAAGCTCCGAACATCTTGTACGTATGTGACGTGAACCCAGAGATTGTTTCTCGTTTTTCTCCATCACCAAAGTCCCAACGATACTCAGTGATGATGCCTTCAACTGCATCTGATTCTCGAGCATCGAAGGTCACCATTTCTCCTTCTTGTATGAGAAGGGGGTAGGCCTCCATTGTTGCTCTGGGCTCTGGCGCTGTGTCAAGAATGCCTGTGCAACCAGCAAGAGAAAATGAGCACATCAGAAGGACTAATCCTAGCCCTTTTAATCGCCTGCTCTTCCCTTGCATATATTCTCTTCAACCTAATCCTATATCTAACCATGTTGTAATGCAGTAGATACGGGGGGGTGTTTTAGATGCCGTTATTTCGGCCGGAATCAATCGAACGAAACCTCTTCTGGAAGGTCTCCGATTATTCTTGCAGTATTGAGATGATCCCCCAATTCTTCGATAGAATCATGGGTGATGACGTTTTTTTCTGAAAAGTTTTCCATCGCCTCATCAACCAACACGTCCTCAAGTGCAGCATTTGATTGGTCATAGTCAGGGGCAGGTTGGACGTGAACTGGAAGAATCTCTTCTTCATCTGCGTCAAGAATGGATTCAATAGATTCTACATTGTCTTCTACATCGACAACGTATTGCTTCTTTAGTACCTCAAGTATTTCTTCTTCAGATTCTTCAAAACTTGATTCCGTTTCTATGTCTTGATTCTTCTTTGTGAAAAAGCGGCGAAAGAATCCCATATACTAGAAGAGAAGGCCCTTCTTCATTGCCTTTTCTAATCTTGTTGCCTAAAGCGATAGTTCTTCAATCGTCGCGTTCAGCACGAGATATGGAACTCCTTGACGGCGAACGAGTTCTTGCATTTGATTTGGAAACCACGGGCATAAGCACTTCTCGTGATAGGATTGTACAATTGGCTCTTATTGGCTCAGATGCCGACGGCTCTGAACTCTCCTATGATCGATTGGTAAACCCAAGACGGTCGATTCCATATGAAGCACAACGTGTTCATGGAATTTCAGATTCTGACGTACGGGGTGAACCGGATTTTTCTGCAATCGCTGACCAGGTTGCTGCGCTGATACAAGACAGCGTACTTGTAGGTCATAACGTTCGAAAATTTGACATGCCTATGCTACGGAATGAGTTTTTGAGAATTGGTGCGCTCCCCCCAGAACCAAAGGCTATTTTGGATACCCTCGAGATGGTTCGAAGACTCAAACTACCACGACCGCATCGCTTGGGGTCTCAGTGTGCTCGGCATGGGATTTCACTTGAAAACGCCCATACGGCTGCTGCCGATGCTGCTGCTTCACTGTTGTTACTCTGGAAACTTGGACTTGACCATCCCACGCATTTCCGAAAATCCTTGCTTGAAGTGGAACAGTGGTGTGCAACCGGTTCGACCGCATCCCCACAATCCGACTTGGGACGACAATTAGATGATCTCGAACTTGTAGATCCGAACGGAATGGTTCGGCGTGATGGAGAACACATGGTCCTCGCCGTTGGTCGTCATCGAGGGCGTCACCTGAAAGAATTGTTAGATTTAGATATCAGCTATCTGTACTGGCTTATTTCACCAAATGGTATCGAAGACCAAGAGGCTTCAAATGAAATCAAAACCTATCTCGGTCTTGGTTCATCTTCCTGAATCTGGAATCGGATTCCATGGAAGAACGTCGCACCAAGGACCGACTCTCCAGACATCTCGATTCATCATGGCACTGCCGATGAAAATTGGACCTTCATGTCCATCATCAAGCAGTTTTTCAAGGACTTCTTTCCCTTTCCCATCAAATTGAACGCTTCGCTTTTCACCACTGGGTTCAACTTCACCTTGATCGCCTTTTGGCGTGCAGGACTCCACGATGGCAATTCCCTGAGCGGGTTTGTATTGATGGATGAGAATAACACCATCAGCAAAATCTCCTTTGTGGAGACTTCCACTTTCATGCCTCCAATTCAACCAATGAGGGCACCATGCTTTCCAGTCACAAAAACCCCCGCAGGAAGATTGACCAGGCGTAGGTTCCAGTGGTTCTTCTGTAATTTGAGTGGCCTTCCATGCAACCAATGCATCCTCAAGAACATTGTCGCCTTTAGCGACCCATTTTGACGTGGTACTCGTATACCAACCTTCTGCTCGGACGGGAGGTGGATTCGGATTATTTGAAAGAAGTATATCTCTGTACATTCGAAGTTGTCGATTTACTTCTGGTTTGAGTGACCCGATTGGTGCTTTTCCTGTTTTTAGATCTGCAACAAGCCACCCCTCAAGTTTGCCTTCTTTATCGATCTCTGCCAGAAGTAAATCTAGGCGACCCATCAGGTGTCCGTCTTTTGTTACTAGTTCCCCTTCAACTGCGATAACGAGTGATTGAATTTTTCTCCATAATGCGATGGTGATTCTTTCGAATGAAAGCCCTGCAATTCCGACATGATCTAACAGCATATTAACAGCCCCAGTCTGTTGTTTTCTGGCTTCTTTGTACTTGTCTTCTTTCCAGTTTGGATGACGTGGTGTTTCATGGAAGATTTGCTTCTCTTCCTCCCATCGCTTTCGGAGAATCTCCTCTGCTGTGTCTGGTAACCAGTTCGATTCGGACAATTCTCGTCCGTCGAGATCGATTTGAAGAAGATCTTCGATGGAGGCGTGAACTGCTGTACCAAGTGATGCGGCCATTCCAGCTTTACGAGGTAAGCCCTGCCGACTGAGCCAATACATACGCGGACATGTCTCGTAACGATTCCATGCCGAAGGCGAGAGTCTGTGTTGTCGTTCTTCGACCATGTTCTACGGTAAGCGTTGAGGGACATCAAACCTGCGCTTATAGCCGAAAGTGTTGAATGCCTCCACCTCGACCTTAGTACATGGAAGGAACAATGGTCAAGATCCGATCTGATGTCATTACTGAAGAAGCATTGGTCATTACTTGTTTCCCGAGCGTAGGAATGGTTTCAAGCGTGGTTGGGCACTTCCTTATCGACAATTTAGATTTGGAATTTGTTGGGGGCGTCGTCGATCCACGCCTACCTCCTCTGACTCTCGTAACAGATGGAAAACCAATGCCAATTATTCGTGCTTATGCTGGTAAACCAGAATGCAGTATTGATGGCTGCGACAAAATTATTCTTATCATGAGTGAGTTGGTTATTCCAAGTCCATTGGTTCATGACATTGTATGGGCGTTGTATGATTGGTCAAAGGGTTCCAAGATTCGAATGGGTATTCTTGTAGATGCATTCTCGAAGGAAGGTTTGTCTGGAAACAACGGTATCGAAGAACCAACCATCGAATACGAGGACACACCGGAAACTGACCTTGTAGGAATAGGGGCAACTGACAATGTCGTATCCATGCTTGGTGATCTTGACGTTCCAATGTTAACAAACGGAGTCATTCGTGGAGTTAACGGAGTCTTACTCAGTGAAGCACGACGTCGTTCAATCGATGTCATGAGCATCATGGTCGAAGCAGATCCTCGATTCCCTGATGCGAGAGCTGCTGCTACATTGGTGAAGAAACTCAATTCTATCCTCCCTACAATCAATCTCGATGATGGACCACTTCTTGAAGAAGCAAAATTGCTTGAAGAGCAATTGAAGGCTCTTCTTAATGCAGCCACGCCTGCTGAAAGTCCTTCGCCTTCATCCATGCTTTACGGTTGAAGTTCTTCGAAGTACAAGCGCCACGATCACAATGAGCATCACGAGGATGCTCATCCAAGAAGGAAGAAGCGGGGTGGTTGTCTTAATCCATGGAATAAATTCCGTCAAAGAATCTCCTCGGCTGTACGTACCACCCAATGAAGCAGTTAGGAGCATACATCCTGTTGATGATGCTCCGAGTGCATTATGAATGTATGAATCAGCCTTCTTCATTGGCTCATGTAATTTCCATCGTGTAAAGAGCACTCCAAGAGCAAGGCCTCCACCAGCAGTTGAGAGCAACATCTTGTTTGCCAAGAGCGGAGATGAATGAGCTCCTGCTGGGGACGCCCCTAGGCCAGATAGTATCGCAAATGGAAGTGCAAGTAGCCCAAAGAGAAGAGCCGCATGTGCGGTCGTATCTGCAATATGAGAATACTGGGAGGATTCCATTTCCCTCCATGTAAAGAAGATATGAAGGGCAAAACAAAGCCCTGCAAGGGCGAAGGATCCTACAACTAATTCTGTCGTAATGACGTGAAAGGTTCCATTTTCAATCATAGACGTCCCTCCAAATAATCAGCCCCATAGTGATTCCATTGTTCCATATTCCATCCTGCTGGTAATCCCTCAGCAGGTAATGGTGGACCTATGTTTTCTTGTTCAATGACTTCAGAGGATGCTTCGTATTTCTTCAGTTCAGAAGTATCCTTTCTAGGAATCTTCAGCAAGAGGACAATTCCGAAGAAAAGAACAATGTGGGCAAGTGACTGAAGATTCAATGCCATTTCGTTGGCCTCCCATTTCGGTTCTAGACTGGATAAGGAAAACCAAGGAGTGGTTTGAGTAGGCCCTTCTCCTTCGAGAATCGCTCGCCATTGAATCGTGTTTCCATCAAGAGAAGCAGGTAGTGTTGCTTTCCAGCAATCGCCATCCAGGGATGTAGGCACTTCGATGGAATCTCCAGAGGGTTCCCGCCATTCAATCTCAACACCCGAGGCGTTAACTGTCTCGACGCACAAATCAGTCGATTCACCGATGTCACGAGACGTTGTTGGAGAATACTCAGGGTCGAGCCGTTGAAGATTCTCAGGGATTGGAACTACTTCTACTTCAAAGGCTTGAGAGATTCCAAAATATGGGCTGCCTGAACTATCTCC
The DNA here is from genome assembly GCA_963968475.1 of uncultured Candidatus Poseidoniales archaeon. Taxonomy (GTDB): domain Archaea; phylum Thermoplasmatota; class Poseidoniia; order Poseidoniales; family Poseidoniaceae; genus MGIIa-L2. Next base: position 6,527 of record CAXAHE010000022.1, read on the forward strand.
GTGCTGTACAGCAACGTAGAGCGTCTTAGAACCAATATCATCAGCCCTTAGAATCCATGTGTGTGAATAGACGGAGGTAGGGGGATTATCCATTGAAATCTCGATGTAATTATTCCTATCACCCATACCATCAGAGAGTATTTCCCATCCGTGTGAGGTTGGAATATCTCCATTTGCATTTGTTGTCGATAATAGGAAGATTCCAAGCGTATCGAGATTGTGTTCTATTCCAATTCCGGAGATTTTAACCGTAATTTCTGCTGGTTGGCCCACCCAAACAGATTCGGATGGTTGAAGATCTAAACCAAGGTTGGAAGTCACATTTTGGTTTGCATCACCATGACATGCCCCGCCACATTGCATATCTTCCAACCCATTTCCAACACCGCCGGGATTCCCACTTACATGCAGTGGAACCAAGAAAGCCAATACAAGAAATACTGTCAAACGTGCTCTCAAATTAATCACCTCTCCGGAGGATTACTGCAACAAGGAAAAGAAGACCAATGATTGTGTAAAGTGAACCCAAGCCAAAACCAAGAGCCGTTGAAGGGCCATCATCAAATTCAGCAGCCTGTGCATCAATTGTGATCTGCGTTGAAGGGGTTTGACAAGACGATTCCAAAACTCTGTCCCCAATGGTTACGGTTAATTTGTATGTCGTAAGGCCGAGGATACTCGGGGTATCTACAAAGCTTGTTTGATTCGTTTGACCCAAAAGAACCCCATTTCGATATACATTGAAATCTGCTGATTCTTGTGCCTCCCAGGTCCATGCTAAATTGACATTTCCATCTTCAAGAGATGAGGTCAGACTTGGACAAGGCAATGCTGACAGTGCCTGGATAATGAACGTAGATTGATCTGTTGCGCCAGATTCATCTGTTACGACGAGCGTCACAGAAACACTTCCCACAACGGGCATGAGGAAAGAGATATCCGTCCCAGATGTTGAAGATTGTCCACCCGATGAAGACGACCAAGCCCATTGATAACCAACGATTCTGTTATCAGGATCTGAAGAAGAACTCGCTGTTAATTGAACGCGTTCACCAGCATATGCATATTCTGTGAGAACTGATATGACTGCAATAGGAGGTGCATTCGAAATTGTGATGGCTGTTGAAGAAAGTCCTGTTTCCTCACCATCTGTCACAAAAACTTCCACACTCCATATTTGCCCAGGACCAAGGTACGACGAAGGTACAATTGTTGCGTTATCTAACGAACCTTCTCTAAACCCATTCCTAAACCATGTAATAGAAATCACTTCTATGCTATCTGAGTCAATATCCGAGGAATCAATAACGAGCGTAATATCTTCTTGGGAGTTAATTGATTCACTAACAGTTGCTGTTACTGATGGTTCGGAATTTATGATATCAACATACAGTGTTTCACTTTGGGAACTTGTATCTGAGCCATCGAATGCATGAATCACAGCTGCCCAATTTTGCCCCTTCAACGTTTGAGAAGATGGAAGTGGATTCACATTGTTTAACTGAGGTTGAACAACATCCTCGAGATACCATTGAATATTGAATGTTAGACTATCTAAAAGATCGGCGTCAGTCATTACAGCCTCTACGGAAACGTTTGTTTGGCTCGTTACTTGTGAAGCGCTAAGTGAAGCAGATTGTAAAACTGGGGCTGTATTTTCAATCGTTGTGGCTGGAGAAGATTGCCATGAGGACCATGTGGTCCCATCGTTTACACGAACACTTACGCTCCAAGAATCTCCTTTGATGGTGTTCAGGGAAGGCAGGGTTTGTGATTCCACCCCCACCTCTAGGCCATTCTTCATCCAGCGATATTCTGTATTGACAATTGAGTCCATGTCAGCATCTGATGAGGTTACAGTAGTAGTAAGGTCGCTTCCCGTAGTTGGGTTACTTGGGGTGATGGTAACGCTATCTACCGAGGGAGGAGTGTTTGATGTGGTCGAACCGATAACCACTGGAGATGATTTCATCCAAGCAGAAGTATCTGTTCCATCGGACACTCGCATTTCAATCTCCCATGAATCTCCGTTTCGAGTTGCAAAGGATGGAAGGGGAGATAGTCCGTCCAATGAGGATTGAAGATTACCATCGAGATACCACCTATATTCGTAGGTAAGCGTATCCATTGAGTCAGCATCGGAAGAAGAATTCACGACGGACAAATCATCAGTCGTCCCAGGATTTGCGATTCCTATTGAAACTGAGGAAAGGATTGGAGCGGAGTTGCCGATTGTGATTAAACTCGAAGCAACCATGGGTCCGAAATCTGTACCATCGCTTGGAGTAACTTCAACGTTCCAGTTCTCGCTTTTTTCTGTCTGAGAGGAAGATACTGACATCAATCCATTCAACGATGTTTCGAGAACACTGTTTTTGAACCAATGAATTGTTGATCCAGCCTCAGTATCCCCGTCTAGGTCGTCAAAGGTGTAAGACAGCACAAGCGTATCTGTTGTGCTTGCAGTAGCCGGACTAAGCAAAAGGTTGCTCAGCGTTGGAGCAGTATTGGCAGGGGCACTCCCTTCTGAAATCTGATAGGTCGTAGTATCCCAAACGTCATTTGTATTGTATCCGTTTCCATCCGCAGCATTTGCAGCGACATCAATTGATACAACTCCCGATCCTGTTGCGGGTGCTGTCCAATCGACACTCCAACTTCTGTAGTTGTTGTTCGTATGTGTTGCACTATTTGCAGCTGTGTTAATCTTGGCTCCTGTTCCTGGTGAAGAGAGCGACCCTTTGTCAACATCAAGAGCGAACCCTCCGTTCGTAGAAGAGGCCCCTCCGGTTACTGAGACCGATAATGTGTATGTACTTCCAGCAGAATATGTTGAAGGTTGACCTGACATTGACACACTTGCAGTTTGAGTACCGCTGCCGTGGCAATAACCACCTCCACATCCAGTCCCCTGTCCATAAATTCCTCCACTGTAAGCATTTGACATGGGCGCAGCCATAGCTAAGCAAAGGATTGCAAAAAGACCAAGCGTGCGCATTTTCATGGTTTAACCTCACGCTTATTGCGTAAAAGAGTTCGTTCTCGTGGTCAGAAAATTCCTCAATAATCGAAGAGAGTTGATTGCTCTGAAGAGGCTTTGTCAACGGGTTCATTTGAGATTGGTGCATCAAGAATTTGTTCGTTGAGGAGTTTTTCATTCCAGACTGTAATGCCTAAACTCTCGGCTTTAGCAAGTTTCGAACCTGCATTTTCTCCAGCAACGAGAACTGAGAGATTGCCTGAAACGCTTCCAACCACTTTCCCTCCAGCTGCTTTTATTCTTGATTGGATGCTTTTCCTTGGTTCCGAAAGCGTTCCTGTGACGCAAAACGTCATCCCGATAAAAGGGCCTAGATCGGTTTTTTGTTTCTCTGATTGGATTGTGAGATGAGAGAGGAGAGCCTCGATTGCTTTGCTCCGAACGCTAATTCCGTCCCGTAATTGAAGAGCAACGACCTCCCCTACGCCTTCTAAAGCGGTCAGTTCTTGCATTCTCTCCGGCTCTTCATGACTCTCCTCGACCCATTTCAGCATCTCGATAGGTTGTTGGAAATGTACAGCAATAGCAAACGCTAATTCTGGACCAATGCCAGGTAATCCGAGTGCTTGAAGAAATTTTGAGAACGTCATAGAACGTGTCTTATCAACCTCTTTGAGAACATTCGTCGCAGATTTCCGCCCCATTCGTTCTAGGGACAGAAGTTTTGTTTCATCCAACTCATAGAGGCCAGCTATGCCATCGATAAGCCCCTCTGCAAGGAGTTGATCGACTAACTTCTCACCCACGCCATCCATCTCCAATGCGCGACAATAGTAGAGAATGCTTCTTCCCATTCGTGCATCACAATGTACATCGACGCAGCGGATGAATGCTCCTTCGATTTCCACTGAACCATTGCATGCTGGACATGTCAATGGAGCATCAATCGCCTTTCTTTTGGGTAACGCCCCGCTGAATGGCTCCCCATCTGCATGGGTGCGCCCTTCCATATCCTGTTGGGAAGCAGGGCCTAGACTTGCTTCGATTTTTGGAATAACATCTCCTCTTCGCACGATTCGGATTTTATCTCCGATGCAGATATCCAAACGCTGAACTTCGCCAAGATTGTGAAGAGTTGTGTTCTCGACCGTCACACCTCCAACGCGTTGTGGCGCAATACGTGCAACCGGAGTGATGGTTCCTGTCCGTCCTGTTTGCCAATCGACATGAAGTAGGACAGATGTGGCTTCTTCTGGAGGAAATTTCCATGCAAGCGCCCATCTAGGATGGTGTGCTGTCATGCCCAATAATTCTCGTTTTGATAAATCGTCCACCTTGAAAACAAGACCATCTATTTCAAATTCGTATCCTGCTCGTTCGTTGGTCCACTTCTCTGTTTCTTTGCAAAGGCCTGATGTTAACACGTCTGATTCACTGGATTCAGTGATAATCCACGGTGCTGGGTTCACACCGGCGATCTTTGAAAGCCATGAGAGGATCTCGCTATCATTGTTGACTGTTGGCGGTGAAATAGAGTCAGGATGCCGTGCTGATTCTTCAGGAAATTTCGCATCATATGCCAGAAACACCAAATCGCTTGCATTGGCTTTACCTTCTGCTTTCTTTTGGCGTAATGCTCCTGCAGCTAGATTTCTTGGATTTGGAGAGACTTTTGCATAGCGCTCTTCGAAGGTTGATTTACGCATAACTACCTCTCCACGTATGTGGACATCCACTTCAACGCCAAGCGTATGGGGGACATTCTCTACTCGTCGTGCGTTCTTCGTAACGTCTTCTCCTCGATTACCGCTACCTCTCGTAGCTGCCCGAACAAGTCGGCCTTTTCTGTATTCAAGAGAGAGAGCTGACCCATCGAGTTTAGGCTGGGAAAGGAAGCGTGTCGCCTCAAGAGATGATTGGCGAACGAAGTGCCCAATATCTTCATCGGAAGTCCCTTTGTTTAGGGAACGCATAGGAAACATGTGATCCACTTTGACAGTGCCTGGATCAATCTCTGCACCGACGCGTCGGAGTTGCGGGTGTGTTGAATCGAGTTGTTTCAATTCATCCCAAAGGGCATCGAATTCAGAATCTGAAATTTCAGTTATCGCCTGGTTATAATAGAGGTCGGAATGGTACGCAATCTGTTCAGCAAGCCAATTTATGCGCTGATTCTGACCATTATCGGGCGCATCAGATTTGGCCATAGTAATCCACCTGCTCGACCCCATTTAAGGTTCATGATGATGGGAATTTTAGTTCGACAAATTCTCCATCAACCATTGGGCATCTGGTCATCAAAACTTCGCTCATAACCCGGAGATGTATCTCTGCCACAACAAATACTGTAGCTGAAAATAAATGTCCAGATTTGGTGAGGAAATCGTCGTTTGAGAATGTTGCATGGAGATGAGTGAATGGTGAACCGTTCTCGTGTCTTGCAAGGTTCCCTTGCAACGTTACCAATTCAACTGGCTCCTCAAGTTCTTTGCGATGATAAACAAAATCAGCATCCATGTATCCGAAAATACAATTTCGTGTTCGGCCAATACCGCTTGTGATGACTGCGCCATTGAGGTCTAGTGTGTCTGCTAGTTTCTGAATCGATGCGTGTATTTCTTCACCTGGTTCAAGCACCAGCATGATGTCATCGCCACTTCGTGCCCATTCCATAACCTTCACAATTCGAGGAACCACTTAGGGATACCTCTCTTCATTCCTCGTCTTCTGGAAGAAGAATAGCTACGATTCGTTCTGCTGCTTGATCGAGATCTTCTCGAGAGCCTCCAAGAGGTAATGGACCGAAAGGACCCCACCCTTTTCTCAAGAGCATGATGCGCTTTTTCGGTTGCCGTTTTGGCAAGACGAGTCGCTTCCATTCATACCGTTGGCCATCTGCAAAGAGATGTGTTGCAGTAACAGCATATCGTTTTGGAACGAGTAAAGATATAATGTGTAAACTAAGCAAAACATCCCACAAAATCACGTAAAGAATCGGCGTATCTGAAAACGAGGCAAAGCCCCATGGTAATGCAATCATTGCTGCCATAGAACCTAAATTTGCCCATTGGCGAAGAACTTCGTGTTGTTGTTCACTCTTCCAAGCAAATCCATTGTTTGGTAAAACTCCAAACGAAGGGATATCCATGTGCTGTCGCGTTAGCCACCATGCATCCCAAGCAACAATGACCCCAAGTAAGACAACCATTGCTAATGCAACTGGCTCAGCACTTGGCAACACACATTTCACCTCAGAGCATACGTTCGTCAATCTCGCCAAGGCTCTTTGGGCCTCCACCACGAGTTCGTACAATGAAAACGATGAGGACGATGATAATAATTCCACTAATTAAGAGAAGTCCTGTACTTTGATCTTCGTTCTTCTCTGAGGACTTCCCCTCGAGTTCATCTGGAGTTCCGTCACCATCATCATCTTGGTCTTCAAAGAGCATGGTTGACTCTCCTTCTGGGCATTCAATACGATCTGGTTGTCCGTCCTGATCGGTGTCCATCCAAGCACATGCATCCTTTGGCCACACGTCGTTTTCATCAAGTCGTCCATCATTATCATCGTCTGGATCATAGATGTCTGGGCCACATTGCAACCCATTTGCTGCATCGAACCATGTGTCTGAATTGCATGTTGAAATCCAATCTCCATCTGTATCCAAGAGTGTTACTTCGAAATCAACTTCAACTGTAGAAAAGAGGCTCAAATCATCTGTTGCTATGAGTTGTAAGACATACAAACCTGGTTGAACATTTGTAATGTTGAAGCTGGAACCCGTATTGCTGAGCACTCCTTCGGAAACAAGTTGGCTTTGAGCATCAAATATTTTCCAAGACATGACAATGTCAGAAAGCGATGTTGTATCATCAGCAACCGTGTACATAACCTCGACTGGCGTAGTTTCCATAAACCGTTGACCTGAATAAGGAACGCTTACACTTGCAACAGGAGCTGCGTTTGGTAGTAAGGCAATAATCACCTGTTGATTCATGTTGTTTCCAAGTTCGAATTCTGAATTGTTGACTAAACTCATTGCCGAGTGCGTCTCTATCGTTGCATTCGTACTCGATTGCGACTCCGTTTCTGTATGCTTAGAATACTGGAGCATTACATCAACGAATTGACCGCTATAGGTACTTGGCTGGTCGAGTAGTTCTGTGGAAATAACGTAGGTTGCTTCGACGGACAATCCGTTGAGTGTTGCGCTTAGTGAGTGTGTGCTCCATTCATTGAGAATCCCCTCGTTAGAGAGTGATTTTGTACCAATGATTGAAGTGTCAATGATATTGATTGTGCTTCCAGCAATTGTAATTGAACCAACTAAATCAGAATCTGAGATTTGAGCATCGTAATACTCAACCGATAATGCATCAGATGAAACGATTGTCATATTGTGGATATATACAGCTCCTGGTTCTTCGAAATCATGAGCGTGGAGGCGTAAGCCAACCGTATAATTCGTAATAGAGAGGTCCGATACCATCATCGATGATGCTTTTCCGTGTCGTATCGTTACGCCAGTCCCTACTCCGTTTCCGTGAGCGGTTATTTGTTCCAATTGTCCTGAAGTCTCATCGATGTCTAATCCAGGTGCTCCTGAGATATCCAAATTTCTAAGCATGATATCTTCACAATTGAATGCAATTAATCCTACTTCGGATCCTACAGATATCTGTGAATCTTCGAGAATGAAATCACCATCAATTGATTCTAAACGAACGGTTGAATCTCCTACGAAAGAAGGGGTTTTCAAACCGCTTACATGGCCAGTTACGCCAATAAGAGCAAGTCCATCTTCCATTCCTTCATTGATTGTTACATTATTGAACTCAACATCGGAAAGACGTATCCAAGCTGCATCGCCGTTACAATTTGTAAATTCAACGCCATCCAAAACAATCTTCGCATCTGGGCTTTGGGATTGGATACACATTGAACCTGCATCACGTAGGTGAGAATCGGAAATTGATATCGTTGCTTGTGCGCTTGAACTGATTGAAATGAGTGGATCCGCTCCTGCGGAACGAGCGAAGTTCACATTTTCAGCAACCATCTCTCCATAACCAGATACAGTGAGTAATGGTGAGCCTTCGACGAGTTGGGTTCCTGAAAGTTGTATTCTTGAGCCAACGATTCCATCAAGAACTAATCCGCCCCATCTCGCTCCAAATCCTGTAGAGGAAATTGTTGCAGAACCTGCTTCAAAAACACCTTGCACATCGATGATAGCCTGTGATGCAATACGAAGTTCAACGCCATCATTGACTGTCAATTTTGTTGTTGATGCAATTGTTAAGTCTCCTTCAAGACGATACGGGCTCCAGGATTTCTCTAAAACAAGCCAAGAGTTGATTGTACCTGCAGGTACAGTAGAGGCCATGAACGTGTGCGAAGTTGATCTTTTTGTATCCCAAGCAAAGAACTCGGTAAACGACTGGATTTGCATTGTGACTGTTTTCGTGCCTCCTTGCACGTCTCCCTGAGAATCAACAGTACGGGCTGTTGTTTGTGTTGATGCTTCCCCAAGTGCGTCCGTAGAAACGGTTTGCCCGTCCACAATAATTGTCGCTCCTTCGACAGGGACTCCTTTGTCGAGAACACTGATTTCAAGGACTGAGAAGAGCGAGAAAGAGCCTCCTGTACCTACAGTGATTTGCTCATTTGCCTCGCCTCCGGTCATTTCCACTTCACACAATGCGCCAATAGAGAGCGTGGATGTGAATAGCACATTACTGATTGATTGTGGAGATGAACAAGACCATTGAACGGGAGATTGAATCTCAAGACCATTTCCTTCCGATGTAAAGGTCGATTGAACGTTCAGGGACAGTGATGTTGCGTTGAGGATACCTCCGTCGCCAGAGAGAGTTCCTGATGCCCCGAGATCTACGGATGAGGATGAATCTACAATCAGCGTTGTATCGATGAGTTTCAGTTGGGAGTTTGTTGCGAAGTTGAGGTTTCCGTTCAACAAGTGAGGGCTCCCGTCCGGCTTCGCTCCTAGAACGACAGTTGAGGAAGAAGGAAGATTCCAGTCTCCTTGAGGGACGGTAATGATCTGAACTGATTGACCTGCTTGATTGCCGATTAATTCTGCTCGAACACCTGCTCCTTGATAGAGAACGTCAACCATAGAACCTGTGGAAAGGAGTGGGAGAGATGCAACGCCGTTTGTATCGGCAGTTGAAAGGAAATTATGTGCATAGGCATCTGCTTGAATTGGTTGATTGTTGATATCTGTAAACGAGACATATGTTTCGTAAAGGTATCCAGATGCTGTTGTTGAGATTGTGCTTGTAGAAGGACCTCCGTAGAGGAATGTGCCTTCGCCTACTGCGTCCGATGATCCTTGAGCGGTGTTCTGAGGAGTGAATGTTCGAGCATTGGCTGTTGATTCTTCTTCAAGAAGAAGGGGGGTGTTGTGGTAATTTGCAGCCCATGTAGATGTTTGAAGATGCGATTCATCTGTCAATCGAATACCGTATTGTTGAGCTGATGTAGTCAAATCCTCAATCGAAAATGTTGACTGGATTCCATAGAGACCTGTTGTCTTTCCATTAATGAAGGTAGCAGTTTCGGCAGTCAGGGTACTGTCTTCAAAGACTGCCCCTGTAGAGTAACCGCTTGTCATTAGGTCAGTTGATTGTATTGAAGTGTACCATGCATCGATTCCTTGAGAGGTTGAGTCGAAACTGCTGTAGGCTTTCTCAACGTTAAATTCGTTCCATTCATGCTGACCTTCCAATACGTTGACTGCTGGACCATCTCCTTGACTTAATTCCGCCTTTGAATCTGTAATCTCTGTATCGAGACCTGAAAACGTCATCACCTTTCCTTGAGATGTGAAATTTGATTCCTCGAGAATCAACAAACCATCACCTGAACCGCGTAGAGCGATGTTTGTCGACTCAGTATTGCTATTCTTAATTTCAGTAACTCCTGGTCCATCGATATCAAAACCAATTTCGGTTTGGGAGAGAGTTATGTCATCAAAGATGCAATCAATGATACAGCGGATGTCAATCGCTGTTCTGTCAAGAGACTGTTGAGTAAAATCCACATCGGACACATGGATGCTTTCAATCGAGCCCCAAAGGAGACGATCACCTGTTAGGAGAGCATTTGAAACCGTCAAATCATCCGTACCAGAACCATCGATTAGCAGAGTAACAGACTGGCCAAATATGCTGCTAACGGTTGTTGAAGCACCCGCATCAGAACCAATGCCTACGCTAACATTTTCAAGTCCAAGCCCTGTAATTGAAGCGTCTCCTGCCACGATATCGAGAGCAAACCCAGTCTGATTAAACGTTACATCAGTTGCTGTGAGTTGATTTGAGGAATGAATTCCTGTTGCAGCATTTGTAAATTCTCCCGTTGTAACAGTAAGCTGCCCTTCGTTGTGAACTGCTTGAATATCAATAGTGTCCATGGTTACGTTTTCACCTATCACTGTTCCAGATGCATGGATATCAAGACCTATGTAGCTGTTTGTAATCAGAATTTCTTCATGAATTGTAACGTCTCCATAGACTGCTAAAGCTGACTCAGCGCCACGAATCGTAACATTGGTTAAAACTGCGTCTGCTGTTGATGAGATGGTGATTCCCGGCCATAAGCCCGCCCCGGTTGAGCCTTGACTGGTTGGCGTAACGCTCGACATGAACTCCACATCGGTTGCGATGAGAGAGCCGTCAATCTGAATCCAGTATTCTCCAGTATCAATGATTGCTCCGGACTCGATAGTGAGAGTTGAGGTTGACGAAACCGTTACGTTTCCATCAAGAACACGACTCTCCCCGTCCCATGTTGCATCTGTAGCCGTAATGGTCACATCTGAAGATACGAATGGGGTCAGGCTAGTCGCTAAGAGAAGAACGAACAATGCAACGGCTCGGGAGCGCATAACACGTGCTAGGGATTGAACCATATCAATGCAGGGCTGCTGGGTCAGGTGTTAACCTTGGATATCTACGGAGTGGGCCTGCCCAGATTTGAACTGGGGTCTGACGGCCCCCAGCCGCCAAGTATAGGCCAAGCTAACCCACAGGCCCTTGATATCTTCACTTGTGTTGAGCACTGAAAGGAACGATTTCTTCGATCAAATCAATGTGTCCGACGTACATACGTCGGCAACAGTAGCGTTCGAAACCTACATGGTCAAGTGCGTCGCCTACGCTAACACCTTCTGCGAGTTTTTCATTGAACGCTTCCCACTTGTGAGCAATAACGGTACCACAGCTGAAACAACGGATTGGAATTATCATCTTTCATCACCTCATCGATAGGACTTTTGCTTCTTGCGACGAGCACCACGTCCAAGTTGGT
>CAXAHE010000023.1:0-17612 GCA_963968475.1 uncultured Candidatus Poseidoniales archaeon
GGTGTTGCTCGATTAAATCATTGGCTCTGTGAATTTCATCCACTGAAACCATTCTTGGTTCCCAATCATCTTCTGGAAGATCGCTTGAGGTCGAATGCAATTCAATGCCACCGATATCTTTGTCCGAATAAACGACATCAGTTGCCGTGCGAACAATATCAGATGCCAGTGTGATGCTTGAACCACCTTGTTCGTGAACATGATCTTCTTGTTTTGGCTTGTTAGCGAGAATGCGTAAGACATCTTCTGGTTGATGAGCAACATCTCCTTTTTGGTTGGCGTTTACAAGCATTGCTATGGAGGAGTTGACACTTCTCCAATCGTTTCCTGTATGCTCTAGTAGATACATGATGTGAGCATCCTCGAGGAGCAATCCCTGAAGGGAACTTTCTCTTTTGATATGGAGAGCCAGACTCGTTGATGAGATTGGAGACAATTCTGCTGTTGATGCATTTTTCATAACATCCCAAAGTCGTGATGAAGCCCATGAATCGGGATGCGTCAAGGAGGTTGCAAGCACTTGGATGCCTAGATTCAAACTATGGTCGATAAGGTGCCCTAAATTCGTTGCCAGATTTTCATTTTCCGAGACAAGATGGAGGTCATCAATCAAGAGCAAGCATGTATTTGCTAATGCTTCATGCCAATCTTGAGGTAGACTACTCGCACTGATTAATTCAGTACCACGTATTATTCGGACTTCATTGTCATAATATCGTAATACACTTTGTCCAGTTGCGTGCAAGAGATGACTCTTACCAGTCCCATGTAGGCCGATCATAAGCAAAGGGTTCATCTGATTTCCAAGTTGATCAATAATCGATTCACATGCTTGAGTTGGTCCCTTATTTTCTGTGTAAACTCGCCATTGTTTGAACGTCTTCTTCTGGTTGATTTGAAGTTGTAATGGCCAGGTAGATTGTGAGGGTGCAAGATTGGTATGATGAAGGCGCTCATGCGGTTGCAAAGGTACTAACTCTTGATTCAATGAATGCGAAGGGTATTGTCGTTGTTCATCGATTATCGATGCCCACAATGGTTTCCCGTCAATAGAGAAACCTACACGTGATCCGAGCTGAGTCGAAGGTTCAACATTGACACGTTCTCTCATATTCTTCAAGCGAGAGGCGATGAGTCGAGCGTTAGATTGTTCGTCGTTATCGTTCCGAAGGTTGAGTTTTGGGATGTATTCGACATCTTCTCCAAATGTCTCCTTTGCAATCGCATCAATCAACGGGCGCTCATGAATAGGTTGAGTTCCTAAGAAAGCTCTCCCTTCTTTCAGTGAAGACGGTTTGTTGAGAAGACGGCCCAAACTGGATTTATTTGTGGCCGCATGTTCCTCTTTTTCTGGCAAATTTGCTTTTGCTTTTTGCAGAGCGATTTTCAGTCGATTTGTACGTTCTATACTCATACAGACCCCTCCTCATCTGAATTATCGGACTTTATTTTGTTTTCAAGATCTTGAATAGGTGCTTGGTGCTGAGTCGCCGATGCATATTCTCTTGCATGAGGTGATGCAATTGACTTGACTGTTGATTCAGTAGGTGTTGCACGCTGCTGCAATCGGAGTGTCTTTGTGCCTTTTATTGGTGGTAATTTCGATAATTTCTTCGAACCAGAACTGACTGCTGCAGTGTTCAAACGTTGTGATGTTACATTCTTCTTTTGCTTAGGAAACTGATGTTCTTGGACGCTTGCAGCTGCCTTCGCAAGATGCTCTAGACCTGATCGTTGAGCAGTATCTGAATCCATTGCGCCTAGTTCGACAATACGCTTTGATGCAGCATTTAGTTTCTCAACTCTTTTGTTGCTATGCTTGGTTTCAATATTCTTCTTTCGTCGAATAATTCTCTGAGCAGTACGTGGTTTTCTGGCGATTGGAAGTTGTTCAATCTCTGGCTCTGGGGTCACAACTTCTTCTTCTGATTCATCGATTGATACATCCGCTTCCGCTGCATCAGGTACAACCTCTTCTACGGTTGGTAGAGGGATTTGTTCAACTTCTGGAATGATTGGTTCAGGTTCTTCACTCCGGAGCCCAGCAAGGCTTTCCTCAAGGTGCTTTTCAATCCACGCAAGTTCTTCTTCATCTGGCGGTTGGCAGAATGGATGGTCAAGAAGTAATTCTTCATCGAGTAGCCATGTTTCGATTTGAGTTGTGTCGAGAGTGTCAAATTCTCGAATCAATCTTGAACGCTGAATCTGTGTAAATGCTTCTAGATTTGATGTAAGAAGCATCACGTTGTCCGTGTAACGGGTTTCATCAACAACGCCACGCACCATTTCTATGACTTGCTTTTCACCATGGATGCCCGCTAGATATTCGATTCCTTCCAGAACGAGCATAGCCCGTAAATTATCATGGAAAAAAGAATCAATTACCTTTCGAATGGATTCAAGAGAGGGTTCGAGTGTTCGAGCATGCTCTTTCTCAGACAACCATCGACAATCTTCAAGTTCAATCTCATGGTTCACTTTGAGTCGCTCAGGAGATTGCCTGGTTATCACCAATAATGGGCGTCCATGCTTTCGGAGAGCCTCTGCAAGATTGAATGATGCTGTCGGTTCCACTGCATGTTCCAACAGTGCCATTCCTCTTTTGAGCACCGGTCCGGTGAGGTTTTGTATTCGTGCTTGAGTTTTATGTCGAATAAATTCAGGAGTTTCGATGGTTGGTTTTAGTTCTGGTAGTTTTTCCTCACGATCGAGTCTTCTGACTGGAGCCCGAACCGTTGCCCACCATGCTTCATCCCTTGCTCGTTCCTCTTTAGGATCGACAAGATTTGCCTCAGGATAGGCCACAGACGAGGCCAAGAAGGTCTGCTTTGACATCTCATGGAGGCTTACAGTTGCATCCAAGGCAGAGGCGTCGGATTCAATTTCAAGCAACGCTTCAATTCCGTATCGGGTCGCATCAGCTTGGTGAAAGGCACTTGCAAGAGTTCCATCAAAAATGAGAAGATGCCCAGTTCTAACTCCAATTCCAGGAATCTGGCGTTCAATGAGAATCGAACCATCTCGCTCAAGAGTTGCTAATTCTTGTGCAAGATGCCGTAAGGTGTTTGCTCCTCCTTTTCGACTTTCAAGGACATCTCCTGGTTTGAAATCGAACATTTGGCTCACCCCTCAAACCCTTAGATTGCCTTTCATCTTTTGAAGTGTGTGCCCTATTTGGGCAAAACCGAAGGATTTCAACAGAGAACCTCTAGGGCCAACCATGGAGGCGTTACCATTGACTGAGGCAGAAGATGCTCTCCTACAGGAAGGAATTCAGGAGTTTAATTCAACACGATATTGGCATGCCCATGAGTCATGGGAAGATTTGTGGAATTCCCTAAAGCGTCGAGAAGCACCTCGTACAGAGATTTTAGGCATTCAAGGCCTCATCCAAACCGCAGCCCTACTCTACAATCACCAACGAGAAAAAAGGAGAGGCGTTTTGAATCAATGGGAGAAACTACTCCCTAAATTAGAGGTCTGGACGTGCATCTGGGGGATTGATGTATCCTCTCATTTGAAACAAATTCAACGATTCGTTGATGATGTTGATACATGGAATGAAACCTATGAAGCTGTTCGTATACCTGTAGCCGAATTGGAGGGATTGGAATGAGTGATTTTACAAATGGTCTCGATGATGGGTTCATTCGGTTTTCTGAAACACCACAGGCTCTGCTAAAGGGAAGGAACATTCAGATTCAATCCGCATTTCTTCTTATTGTGATCCAACTCTGCTTCGTTTTCATTCCATTTTGGCCGATTCGAATATTGTTGTTGCTTTTGATGATTCCTGTACTTGCACTGAGTTGGCGTCGCTGGATGGATTGGAGGAACACACCCTTTGCGGTTAATCCAGCACATCCCTTGATGGAATTGTTGAGTGATAAGGAGGCCAAGGTAATGATTCGACTTCAAGACGGACGTTGGGAGCCAGCAGGAGACTACAGATATCGATTGGTTGAGGATGATTTGTTGAAAGGTTTCAATCTCATTGCGCTTGATGAACAGTATTCCGTTTTTGGCTATTTTACAGATGAAAAGTCTCAATCATCGTCTCTGCGACGAACGATGGCTTTGCTAAACCAATCTCTTGCCCTTCGGGATGCACACAATGGGGAAGACGATGACATAGAGGACGCTCGCAAAAGAGAATCCATGGATTTTGGATTGCTTCAACGTGATTGGCCTGATGAAGAAAATTCTCAAGAGGCATTGGGTCCTATCGCAAAAAAACTCAAACGCCAAGAATA
This sequence comes from uncultured Candidatus Poseidoniales archaeon, assembly GCA_963968475.1. Classification (GTDB taxonomy): domain Archaea; phylum Thermoplasmatota; class Poseidoniia; order Poseidoniales; family Poseidoniaceae; genus MGIIa-L2. Next base: position 4,254 of record CAXAHE010000023.1, read on the forward strand.
AGCCTTTCTTTTGAATCATGAGAGGGTGCATTGAAAACCTCTACTGTCTCCCAAGGATTCATGGATGCTCCTAGCAAGTGGTCTGACCACATCTCTGAGTTGAGTGCTCCACAACAGGAATTGTTGTTTGGAACCTCATTGTCCCGTCGGTTCTCAAAGTTGCCATTATGGCTCTCGCATCCAGGAAATATCGGGGCGTTCTATGGTTTCTTAATCAGCCTCGCATTGATCTTCCCGTATTCCTTAAAATTCGATTCCTTCAATGAATCCTTGTCGAATTGGTTATTTTTCTCAGCATTGTTCATGGCGGCTTGTCTGTTGCTTGGTTTTGCATCATTAATCTTGGTTTCATTTACCAAGCGTATGCCAATTGCTCCACCCCGAATTATCCTCTATCCGATGCCATTCATTGGTCTTGGATTACTTGGTCTTGACTTTGCGGATGTGCTTGAAATTTCAAGTTCAATCTCCATGTTTGTTCTTCTTCTTCCAGGACCTGCTTACGTGCATTTGTCTTGGGCTCCTCGCTGGAGACTGCTCTGCTTGCTTGACGAAGGAGTCAATCCATTTGAAGGTGTAAAAACACTGGAAGAGGTTGAAGATAACAGCGCAGCCGAAATGGCTGGCGATGACACTGAATTACTCGAAGTCGTAGACGCATTTGAATCTGAATAATCAGATAAGTCCAACCTTTGGACCAATTGATTCGAGAAGTCTTAGAACTTCATCCAAATCGTCTTTTGATAATCCTGCAGACATTTGCGTTCGGATTCTGGCTTTATCTCGGGCAACCATTGGGAATACAATCGCTCCAGCCATTACGCCTTCTTTTTGTAAGAGATGAGTCATTTGTTTCGCAGTTGATGATTCGCCACACATGATCGGAATGATCGGAGTGGTTGACATGCCAGTATCAAAACCAAGTGATTGAAGCTCATTTCTGAAATAGTGAGTATTGTCCCAGAGTTTAGCATGGTGTTCAGGTTCATCCATCAGTACTTCGATTGCTGCCTTTTGAGCTGCTGCAACACCTGGTGGTTGTGAACCTGAAAGAAGCCATGAGCGTGAATGGTTCAAGGCATGGGTTCTGGTCATCTCAGTACCTGCAAGGATTCCTCCTTGTACGCCAAGAGCCTTTGAGAATGAACCTACTTCAAAATCCACTTTACCTTGAAGATTAAAATGGTCGACAATTCCTCTACCGCCATCTCCTAAAACCCCTTCACCATGACAATCGTCAACCAGAACCATGGCTCCATATTCTTCTGCTAATGTGTTGATTTCATCAAGTGGGGCATAATCTCCATCCATCGAAAACACACCATCTGTTATGATCAGTTTTCGCTCTGCATCATCATGGGCTGAAAGCACCGCTTCAAGTTCCCCCATGTCATTGTGAGCGTAAACGCCACGACGAGCCTTTGTAAGTCGAACGCCATCGATGATTGAGCCGTGGTTGAGTGCATCGCTGATGATGACATCTTGTGCACCTTGGACAAGTGTGGGAATGAGTCCTACGTTTGCGGTATAGCCTGCTGAATAAATTAGTGCAGCTTCTACACCTTTGAATTCAGCCACTTTCTTTTCTGCTTCGAGATGTAAATCCATTGTTCCTGCAATTGCCCGTACAGATCCACTCCCTACTCCATACTTCTGAGTAGCATTAACCATTGCTGAGACAACCTTTGGATGGGTCGTTAGATTAAGGTAATTATTTGCAGACAACATAATTGTCGGTTTACCTTCCATTGTACACCTCGGTTGATTTGGTCCTTCCAGAGTAGGAGGTTCCCAAAGGAGGGATTTTTCATTCAACTCATCAAAGCGTTCTTTCATCCACGACATGTCACCAGGCATTGGCTCACCAAACAGTCCTCTTCGTTGATGATTAAGGGTTTTTGTGAGCCATGGCCTCAACACGTATGATGAAAAAGGATAGGTGTTACGGAAGGTTTGTGCAACTTCATGGAACTGTGAGTAGTGGGCTTGGAAGAGCCCATGTTTTCATGTCGCAACCACACTACCAAGATCAATTCAGAACAATTCTTGGCACAACCGCTTGGCCAGGCACACTAAATGTCAAAGTTGAAGGTTCAAACCTTGTCAATTACATCGCTTTGAGGAAAAAGGCAGGTATCGATACGTTGGATGCTGAAGAAACCGCAAGAAAAGACGCTCTGGATGTCGATGTATCCACCATTGAATCCATCCGAGTTCGCGGTTTCCTGCGTGATGGAGTTTCATTCGGTGGCGCTACAGCATATGAGGCTACAATTACTCACGAAGGACACAACATCCCTTGTGCAATTCTTATTCCTGACTTAACACGTCATGTTGATGTTGTCGAGGTTATCTCGGGTCCCTTCCTCAGGGAACGCCTCGAGATTGAAGATGGGTCAGAAGTGAGTCTGAATTTGAATAACTGAGTTCATTCCCAGATTCCCATGTCCATCCTTGCATCTTCAGAAGCATGAACTCGTGGATCCCATCTTGGAGACCAAACAAGATTGATATGAACTGATTCCAATCCATCTGTCTTTAGTGCTGCTCGGTGAGCAGCAGCCATAATCTCTGGTGCCGCAGGGCATCCAGGGGACGTGAGCGTCAAGTCGATTTCTGCATGTGTTCCCTCATCTCGTTGTTCAAGGCGAACTCCGTACACAAGGCCAAGTTCTACAATTGAAATATCCAGTTCAGGATCTTCTACTGCTTGTAAAGCGTCTAGTACGTTTGATTCTTCAACCATTTAATTTGCCTCCAATTCATCCATGATTTTGTCAAACATGTTTCGAAATCCATTTGATCTTGATGGTGATAACGAATTCAATATTCCCATATCGACTGCAAAATCAGGAGTAATTTTCTTTGCTTCTTCAGTATCGAGTTTGTCCATAGCAATTGTAAGAATTCCCATGAGGCCTTGTACGAGTTTGGAATCTGCCCCAGCCCTCAAAGAAACTTTGCCGTCGTTAATTTCGAGAAGCACATGTGCTTCGGATTGGCAACCGTGTATCCGAGTCTTTTCATTCCACAGGGTAACTGGGAGTTCATTTACTTCTGAAGCAAGGTCAAAGACGTATTCAAGACGTTCCATTTTATCGTCAATCGATTGGAAATCATCAATAAGTTCGACCAATGCTTCAGGATAGGTCATGCGAACCTCTCCAAAATGTCCTTTGTGTGTTGAATAAATTGTTTCGCTTCTTCCATGGTGTTGTAGATGTAAAACGATGCACGCACAGTTCCATTAATTCCTAGACGATGGAGTAAGGGCTGAGCGCAATGATGGCCTGTTCGTACCGCTACACCCCTTGCATCAAGTAGATGGGCAAGATCTTCGCTGTGCAAAGTGGGATGCAAAAAGGAAACAACTGCGGAGTCTTCATCATCATGGCGTCCGTAAACCGTCATGTTCATCGAGCGTAATTCATCTGCAACATAGCGAGCAATATTCAACAATCTATGATGTTGTTCTTCGAGATTTAGGTTCCCAAGATAACCAAGTGCGGCGTCCCATCCAATGGCTTCAGCAATTTTGGGAGTGCCAGCCTCAAACCTATGTTCATTGGTTTGGTAGGTTGATTTCTGCAGTGTTACTGTCTCGATCATATCACCTCCACCCATGAACGGTTTCATCTCTTGGAAGGTTTCTTCATTGACAAGTAAGCAACCAATGCCAGTTGGACCACACATTTTGTGAGCGGACAAGGCCATCATATCTGCACCTAATCCCTTCAAGTCGATTTTACAATGCGGGGCTCCCTGAGCAGCATCAATGAGTACCTTTGCGCCATTTTTGTGCGCTATTTCAATGATTTTTTCAATCGGATTACGTACACCAAGAACATTTGATGTGTGAACGACACAGACCAATCCTGCTCCTTCTATGGATGCTTCGTAAGCTTCCATATCTAACGTTAGGTCATCTTTAACAGGTATGTATCGTAATTCATTTCCGTAAGATTCTGCAAGCATTTGCCAGGGTACAATGTCACTATGGTGTTCCATCTCTGTTAGAATGATTGCACGACCCTTGAGTTGAGAATGGCCCCACGCATGTGCTGCTAAATTGATGGCTTCAGTGGTTCCTCCAGTCATAATACAGCGTTCAGCATTGAACCATGCTTTGAGAGTTGTTCGACAGGCTTCGTAACCATTTGTTGCTTCTCCTGCTAGGGTGTGAACTGCTCTGTGAACATTTGCATTATTCATTGTGTAATATTCATTCATCGCTTCGATGACCACGGATGGCTTCTGAGTTGTGGCTGCATTATCAAGATAAACTAACGGATGACCGTTGATGTTTCTCTGAAGAATTGGAAAGTCATCGCGTATCGCCATGTAATCACCCAATTAATTGACATTCAAGATGGACGGTCAGTCGCGTTTGCATTGCTTCACGGACAGAGTCGGAGCGAACTTCAACAAAGGAATCCACGAGAAACCCTTCCACAAGCATTGTAGTTGCTTCTTCCTTGCTTAGTCCTCTGCTCATCAAATAATGCATCTGCATGGCATCAATAGGTGCTGATGCAGCACCATGAGCAGCAGCTACTTCATTGGCCATGACTTCTAATTCAGGAATCGCTTCTGCTCTTGCTGATTGCGAAAGTAAGAGGTTTCGAAATATTTGTCCCGCATCCGTATGTTGTGCTGCATCGTCGATGGTTAGTGCACCAGTCCCAACTGAGTGACTTCGATCATCACATGCAGCGTTAACAGTAAGTTTGGAATTGGTATGGGGCTGTTGGTGATGAATTTCGATGTGATGGTCGTCATGCCGAGTTCCATGGCCATGAACAGCAATGAATTGGTTGTGGGTTGAATTTGATCCTGAGAGTGTTGTTCGAATATCGGATTTAATTCGTTGACCTCCGAGTGATAATGTTGCCAGTTCAAATTCTCCGTCTCGTTCCACATTCCAGTTATCTGTACGAACAAGCACAGATTCCGAGGAGAGTTCATTGATCAACCCGACTGATAATTGTGAATTCGAATGGATGTTCCCTGTAAGCCACAAGCCGACCCACTCTGCTTCTCCAGTGAGGTGAAACATCACGCTTGACGGTTGTGTTGATTCGATGTGTATGTGGGCTGCAACTGCATGTCCACCAGCTCTAATTTGAACATGGGTTGTTTTGTTCTCTGGAGTAATGACATGGGTCTTTTCGATTACGTTATCAAGAAAAATCCGAGCAATATCATTTCCATGGGCAGTGTTCTTTTTAGAAATCGTTTTGATTTCTGTATCGTCACTTTCAATGACAAGTTCTCCCACAGCAGGTAACTCGTCAACTTTGGTGGGGTGAACTCTTGACCAAGGTGTGTATCGCCAGAGGTGTTCTGATCGAGTTGGAAGAGATGCATCGAGGTACGATGTCATCCAATCGAACCCTCCATTTCCAATTCTAATAGACGATTGAGTTCAACAGCGTATTCCATTGGTAATTCTCGAGTAAATGGTTCGAAGAAACCGTTGACGATAAGTCCCATAGCTTCTACTTCGGAGTGTCCTCTGCTCATGAGATAGAAGAGTTGGTCTCCCGAAACCTTGGAAACACTTGCTTCGTGTTCTAAATCTGCAGTTGAATTTCCTATTTCCATTGTTGGATATGTGTCACTTCTGCTGTCTTCATCGAGCATGAGTGCGTCACATACAACCTTAGAGCGGCATCCATGGGATTTGGGTGTAACTTGCAACATTCCTCTGTAGGATGAGCGCCCTCCGCCTTTGGATATTGATTTTGAGAGAATGTTTGATGTGGTGTTTGGTGCAAGATGGTGAACCTTTGCTCCAGCATCTTGGTGTTGTCCAGTTCCAGCGTATGCAACTGAGATGATTTCAGCATGTGCACCTTCTCCTTTGAGTAAAACAGACGGGTACTTCATGGTCAATTTCGAACCAATGTTTCCATCAACCCATTCTACGGTTGCATTCTTGTGAGCAACGCCACGCTTTGTGACCAGATTGTACACGTTTGCAGACCAATTTTGAACGGTTGAGTAACGGATTTTTGCTCCTTCCATTGCAATCAACTCAACGACTGCTGAGTGGAGAGAATCAGTCGAGTATGTCGGTGCAGTACATCCTTCAACATAGTGAAGTGAGGAACCTTCATCGGCAATAATCAGCGTACGCTCGAATTGACCCATATTTTTGGCATTGATTCTGAAATAGGCTTGAACTGGCATCTCCACGTGGACTCCTTTTGGCACGTAGATAAACGATCCACCAGACCACACTGCTGTGTTCAAGGCTGAGAATTTATTATCGCTATGAGGAATAACAGTTCCGAAATATTTCTTGACCAGTTCAGGATATTCTTTGAGCCCTGTATCCATGTCTAAGAAAATGACACCTTGCTCTTCTAGATCTTCTCTGATGGAGTGGTATACGGCTTCGCTTTCATATTGTGCAGTGACGCCACCAAGCCATTTTTGCTCCGCTTCTGGTATGCCGAGGCGATCGAATGTACGCTTGATGTCTTCAGGTACATCGTCCCAATTTTTTTCAGTTTTGTTTGAGGAACGAAGGAAGTAAGTGATGTTGTCAAAGTTGATTCCATTTAGAGAATCGCAGTTCCCCCATGTCGGCATTTCTCTCTCAATGAAATGGTTGTAGGCTTTTACTCGGATTTCCGTCATCCATTCAGGCTCATTCTTGAGTTCTGAAATATCACGGACAACTTGCTCACTGAGGCCTTTATCAAATCGTATTGTTGACGATTCAGGGTCGTGGAATCCATAGCGGTAATCGCCGACTGCTTCTTGTGCATCTTGTGTCATACTTTCACCTCATACAAGGGCTTCGACCCAATCGTACCCTTCGTCTTCGAGCTTTAGTGCCAATTCTGGGCCACCACTCTGGACAATTCTTCCGTCGAGAAGGACGTGGACAACATCTGGCTTGACGAGATCAAGAAGACGTTGATAATGAGTAATCACCAAACAACCAGTGGTTTGTGCAACGCTGTTGATTCCTTCTGCAACAATGCGGAGTGCATCGATGTCGAGGCCAGAATCAGTTTCATCCAGAAGGGCAAGGTCTGGTTGCAGAAGGAGGAGTTGAAGAATTTCGAGGCGTTTCTTTTCTCCTCCGCTAAATCCTTGATTGACATAACGTGAGAGGAACGAGCGATCCATGCTAAGTTTCTCCATTGCATCCTTGAGTTCTTTTCTGAATTCTCTTGGGGCGGGCGCTTCACCGCGAACAGAGGCCACGGACTTGCGCAGGAATGTTCCAACTTGGACGCCAGGGATTGCTGCTGGATATTGGAACGAGAGGAACATCCCCTCTCTTGCTCGCTGAAATACTTCCATCTCTTCGATGTTGGAGCCCTTGTAATGAATCGTACCTTTTGTGATTTCGTAGGCTGGATGTCCCATCACAACGTTAGCGAGAGTAGACTTCCCTGCGCCGTTTCTGCCCATGATAGCATGAATTTCACCACGATTAATCGTCAGATTCAATCCGTTGAGAATCTGAGTACCTTCAACAGAAACGTGAAGATTTTCTACTCGCAGAAGCTCGTCGCTCATCATCTCACCCATATGTCCCTACAATCTCACCCTTATCAATAGATGCAATCGCCCCTGATACTACTCTGCAACACTTCAAACAGTACCTCGCATTCGGAGGTACATGGAGGATGATTTGGTTCGTGCTTATGCACTCGAAGCTCAAAAGGCAATGGAGGCTGAGGCAAAACGTCGCATTGAGGAGACTTCAGACCCTGAAGAAGACCATCGACTTAGAAATATGTCGCTGCATGAAGTACTCAACTCTGACCATCTTGTTCCTGCCTTGTGTGCACGCTTGGGATCTGTCCGAGCCGCACTTGATGGACACGGGGGAGGCATCGCTGTTGCTCGAAAGGAAGTGACTGACACAGGCCTGCGGTTCGTGTTGGATTTGACCGGTGCATGCCTCACATGTGGGGCTGCCCCAGGTACGCTTGAAGGTGTACGAAACGACCTTGAAGCAGATTCGGAGATCGAATCGATCCAATTTTCAACAGCTCTGCTCGATACGTTTGATGAACTTGGACGAGAATTTATCCTCGCACATGGGAACGTCGAATTCGTTGATGTTTCATCGGCGGCTTGAAATCAAAAGGTTCAGCCCCCTAAATATGGCAGTATGGAACACAGGGTCTCGACCCGACCCGCAACCTTGTCGTGAAGGGGATGAAGGTAAGTTCGAAATCTCTTCCAGAGATGGTCGTGCAAGAGTAGGGAAACTCCACACAAAGCATGGTATTTTGGAGACACCTGCTCTACTTCCTGTTATCAATCCAAATATCCGTACTATTGAACCGCGTGAAATGTGGGATAGATACGGTATATCGGCACTCATTACCAACTCTTACATCATCTGGAAACATGATGCACTCAAGCAACATGCTCTCAACAAAGGAGTCCACGATCTGTTGGATTATCCAGGCGTCATCATGACTGATTCAGGAACCTTTCAGGCCTATGTTTACGGGGATGTCGAGGTTGGAGTTGAAGAGATTGTTGAATTTCAAAAGTCAATAGGCGTGGATATTGCGACGATGCTTGATGTTTTTAGCCGCCCAGATATGTCTGAACTTGAGGTGGAATCTGCTGTTGACGTCACAGTTGAACGTGCTCAACAATCGCTTGATATTGCTGGAGATGTTATGTTAAATGGCCCGATTCAGGGAGGTACATTTCGCCACTTGCGAAAAAAATCAGCACGAGAAATGAGCGCCTTTGAATTCGCAGTTCACCCGATTGGTGGAATCGTTCCGATTATGGAAAAGCATCAGTACAAAGATCTGGCGAAAATCATGTTAGCCACACTTCCAGAACTTGCTCCTGAACGGCCAAGACATATGTTCGGATGTGGCCATCCTATGCTCTTTCCAATGCTGATTGCCTTGGGAGCAGATTTGTTCGATTCAGCAGCATATGCTCTTTTTGCTCGCGACAAACGACTTCTTTCACCATCTGGAACTATTCATTTGGATGATCTTCAAGAATGGCCATCAATGCTTCCTTGCGTCGTTGGTCACAGTCCAAAAGAAGTTTTGAAAATGAAAGAAAAGGAGCGCACTGCTTTCCTAGCCACTTACAATTTAGAAGTAACGTTAGCAGAGTTAGCTCGTTGCAAGCAAGCAGTTTATGATGGGACTATTTGGCAACTTGCTGAACAGCGTAGCCATCAACATCCAGCTCTAAGGGAAGCGTTTTTGTGGTTAACAACTCGCCCATTCCCATCTGGAATTTCCATCGATGCTCTTGATGACTTGGTTATCGACGATCGTTCTGCTGCTCGAGAAGTTTCACCAGAAGGTGGAATCTGGGAAGGAGATTGGTCGTATGTTATCGATGCACAATCGCCTCGAAGGAAGAAGGGTGAGCGATGGGGTGGAGAAGATACCCTCGTACGCCCACACATACTTGCTGCACGAAAACAACTTCATTCACGTTGGAGGCCTGAGAAAAGCAACGGAGTTGACGTCTTGATACTCCATGGCGCACCCGGGCCTTGGCGCTCACGTTGTGAAACTTTGGTCTTGAGAATGCAGTCACTTCTCCCTTCTATGGAGATATTTGTGCAAACCCCTCTGGGTTTGATTCCATATGGTCTGGAGGATCTCAACCCATTTGCTCAAGTTGATGGACCATCTTGGCTGTGGAATCGACGACCAAATCCGATTTTAATTCGAAAGGAATTGATGATGTTTAGCATTGATGCCGATCGGATTCTAACATTGGATATTTCTCAAGAAAAGGTTGTTCAAAAGGCTTCTGAACTTCTACAATCATTCGATATAATCACAGAACCTCTTGCCATTGATGATTCAACACTTCCGCAACAAAAGGTATTGCTTCGCAGAAAACAGATTCATCAGAAACTTGTTGTCTTAGCTAATTGTCATCCTGATAGCGCCCATGAAATGGTCGAAGATTGTTCATTCATTATTGGAGGAACTGGGCGCGTTAAGAACGTATTGAATTCCTCCGGAAAGCACATTCTGAGCCCAAGATTAACCGATGGAGGGCTTTCGATTACTGATTTCGGTTCAGAGATTCTCTACGGTTATCGTTCGTTACCTCTACCAACTGAACACAATCGATTTTCACCTATGGTCAATCCTGGAGAAGGGTTGCCATTGGTTGTTATTCACGATGATGCAGTCGAGTATATTCTACGAGGACGCAATGTCTTCCATGGCTTCATTCATGCTTGTGATGCCTGGCTTACCGCAGGTCAAACCTGCTTGATTGTACGACAAAATGGTGATCTCGTGGGTCATGGACTCTCTCAATGCAATGCAAACGAAGCTCTTCGATTGAGAAAGGGAATCGCAGTACGAACTCGTAGTGATTTCTCTAAAACGATTAATGCAGCAAAATGAGAAAGGATTGAAAGACTTCCGTTCCTTCCTAGGTGTGAAAGCAATGTCATATGAGTGGGTAATCGAAACAAAGGAGTTGACCAAATCATACGGTCCTCATGTTGCTCTTGACTCTCTAAGCATTAATGTCCCGAAAGGTGCAACGGGTTTACTTGGTCCAAATGGAGCCGGGAAATCCACCTTTTTCAAGACCATTCTCGGTTTAATCCAAGCCACATCAGGCGAGGGTAAGGTATTGGGCCACGATATTCGTACTGAAGGCCTCGATATTCGTTCTAAAATCGGCTATATGCCTGAATATGAGGCGTTAGACAACGATATGGATGCAATTCATCAAGTACGGTATAGCGGAGAACTGCTTGGTATGAACCCAGTTGTTGCGATGGCTCGAGCACACACAGCAATGGAATATGTTGGGCTTGGAGAATTACGATATCGCCCTATCTCTTCGTTTTCAACAGGTATGAGGCAGGCTACAAAACTAGCATGCGCAATTATTCATGACCCGCAACTCATCATTGCTGATGAACCATCCAATGGACTGGATGCAACTGCACGTGATTCGATGTTGACTACTCTGTACAATATGGTTCATTCAGGAGGCCGCTCAGTGCTTATGTCAAGTCACCTCATGGAAGATGTCGAGCGTGTATGCGACAGTATGGTACTTCTCCACAAAGGGAAACTTGCAGCACAAGGACGTATTGAAGATTTGAAAGCAATCGATAGAGAAGTTGAGATTCACGTGTGGGGTTCTGCAAACGAACTAGAACAAGCCATGAGCAAGGAAGGTCTGGAAATTCGTCGAGAAGGCAGGATCATGCGAATCAAACATGATGGCGAAAACACAACACATCGAATTTTGAAATGTGCAGCCCAAACAGGTGCCCAAATTCGACGTATGCACGAGTATGAAGCCTCTCTGGAAGATTTGTTCATTGTCATAATGGAACGATTTGGATATGGGGTAAAATCCAGCGAAGACCTTCTTGCCTCACCTGCAGAAGCCCGCCGAGTCGATGCTCCCGAACACATGGGAGGTTCTGGTTCATGAGCGAAGAAGAGGTTCCAATCGAAGCATCAACTCCTGTGACAGGGCAAAGTCGGATGGATGCCGCTTGGGGCTCTGACTCTGACTCTGTCGCATCAGTTGCCCGTCCTTCAGTACAAACAGGTCAAGTTTTTGAGCAAGTCTACAAACCATGGAACGGAACGCTGAATCCACGATGGATGCGTAATTGGGCTATTTTTCGGCATCATCTCTTAGGAATATTCCGTAAAGGGCACCGTCCTTGGGGGGTTCCAACCAAGCTCTTCCTGATTTTTGTCTTCATTGCATCCATGACAGACGTTGCTCTCACCCTACTTTTTGCCATTCTCGGTGAACCAAGTTTGTACGAATTATGGGGCGTTGGGCGTAACAATCTCTATGCACATGTACTGGGTTTCTTTCCTCGTAATATGTTGTTTTACCCACTCGTTGCTGCGTTACTCGTTGGAGGCGTGATCTCCGAAGACAGATCGAATGGAACCTCAGCATTGTACTTCAGTAGACCCATAAATCGATTTGACTATGTTGGCATGAAATATCTTGCAGTTGCAAGTATCCAAGCGTTAATCATTCTTGGAACACTCATGTTGTACTATTTCGCTGATATCCTATCAATGGGTCGTGGTTGGGCTTGGATTATTGACACATTCCCTATGTTCTTGACAACAATGTTCTGTGGGGTTCTACTTATCGTGACTTACACGAGCATTGGATTGGCTCTCTCGAGTGTTTCTCGCGGTAAGTTCTTCCCAGGGATTGCATTGTTAGCCATCATACTTGGAACAAAGACACTTGCGGCTATAGTCGAGGGTCTATTCGACAAATCGATTCTCTATCTTATCTCTCCTTATGATTCAATCGCTCATGTTGGTCAGGCGTTAATTGGTGCGAACATGATGTATGATCATCCATGGGTTTGGTCCCTTGTATCAGTCTTAGCATTCAATGCAATTTCGCTCTATGTACTCTCTGTCCGAGTCTCTTCAATGGAGGTGACTCGTGAATGATTCCTGATGTTAGTCAGACCGGCGAGGCTGTTGAACAACAATGGGTGCCTCAACCGAAAGCGCCTGTTGTTATGCTCAACAATGTCGGGAAAACCTATGGCCGATACCAAGCGCTTGGAGGCGTCTCGCTTGCACTCACCGGAGGTGTTACGGGTATTCTGGGCTTGAACGGTGCTGGTAAATCAACGCTGTTTAAAATCCTCATGGGTAAACTTCGAGCAACTCAAGGGGAAGTACGCTTGTTTGGAACAAACCCATGGAAAAATCCAGCACCTTATGCACGAGTGGGATATGTCCCTGAGAATGAGAGTCTCCATGACTGGATGACAGCTTTTGATTTCGTAACCACGTTTGCTCGCCTTCATGGCCTAACTCGTGATGAAGCCAAACTTGAGGCAGAACGTGTTTTGGAATTTGTCGGATTAACCGATGTTATGCACAAGAAGATTGGACGGTATTCCAAAGGGATGCGCCAACGTGCAAAGATTGCTCATGCATTGGTCAACGATCCTGACTTGATTATCCTTGATGAACCGTTACAAGGTTGTGATCCCCTTGCGAGAACGACTATTATGAACGTTATTCGTGAACTTGGTAGGATGGGGCGTACCGTCTTGTTAAGCAGCCATATTCTTTCAGAAATTGAACGAATAACCGAACAAATCGTGATTCTCCACCAAGGGCGTTTACTCGCGATCGGAAACGTTCATGCAATTCGTGAACAATTGGACAATATACCTCATACAATCGAACTTGAATGTTCTGATGCAAAGGCACTCGCTCGAGATGTACTGAGTCTTGATTCCGTTCATACCTTGCCACTCCCCACAAGCACGAAATTACGTATTTTCACACATCATCTTGCACAATTTCATAAGCATCTACCAAACACAGTTGTTGAAAAGAATCATGA
>CAXAHE010000024.1:0-17606 GCA_963968475.1 uncultured Candidatus Poseidoniales archaeon
ACGTGATTGATGTCGACTTGAAGAATCTTAGAAGCAGAAATCTTAGGGTATCCCTTCAGATTTGCTTTGAGGGTTACTGCCTTTCCTAGACCTGCGATTGAATCATCCGGCGCACATATCTTGACCTTGACCTCATGGGTTCTCGACTCATCGCCATTGAGAATAATCCACGGTCGCGAGACGCCGTCTGGGTTGAGCGGTAGTCCTGTTGGGAAGATGACGTCAACTGTCCAATTATCTCCGCCTTCTGTCGTACCCGGTGTAGAGAATACGAGGTCGCCTGAATCGAAATTCTTGGTGACGTCTATCTCGAAAGTATGACAATTCGGTTCTAATGAAGCAGGCATGTATGGAGCCGGTGTAACCCGAGCGGATTGATCACTAATGTTCATCATGATGTTATTTGAAGAACGAATAGATACGAAGACACCTAATTCAAGGATGTCGTAAGTCCCTTTCTCCACGGACTTAATCGGTTCTCCAGCAGACCATCCCTTAAGCAATATGACAAATGCTCCAGGATCTTCAGAAGTTGGAACGCTAATTTCAAGGTTCTTTGTAACGGTTTGTTGAGGATCAAGTTGTACGCTCATTGGAAAGTTGACGTCCCATGCAAACGGCAAGAGCCATTCTTGTCTTCCTTCGAGCGTTTGAGGATCCCAGAAGAGGAATGTATCAGCTACGTTTCCAGTATTGGTGATCGTAATCGAGAAGATTGCGGTCTGTCCTTGCTCGACATCGGCAACGCTGTGCGAGGCGTCAAGATCAATTCCATGGACAACGTCCATGAGTGTTAGAGTGGTAATTTCAGACCGAATTGCTGGATCTTTGTATGATTTAGCATCAACTCGGATCTCGGCTAGTTCGTCACCATTCGCTTGATAGATTGATGGTGCACGTACTCTGAGATAGAATCGAATTGACTCCCCTCCTTCTAAGAAAATTGCAGTGTCTGGGAAGATTGCGGTATGATTTTCGGCAAAGAACAGGGTGGCCGTCCAGTTGGTTGGGACTCCTGTAATGTTGAGTCCGTATGTGTCTGCAACCAGATCCTTCGGCCCTGGGGTCGAGTTATTCATTGAGAGATTGTATATGGTTTGTTCACCGGGTTCAATGACGTGATAGAAGGTTTCTCCTTCTTCAAACTCTACATCAACTTGTCCTGTAAGGACGTGGGAATAACAGATTGTAAATCGGTTGTTGTTCGCTTGATCATTGCATTTGTTCGTATCAGACCATGCGACGTGGGCCCCACTTCCAAGATCGTTTGAGAATGCTGGTGGCATTCCAATACTTGGCTTATATCCTGAGTTAGGACCAAGTTTGTTCGAGGACCATTTTGTGATCGGCACAATTTCCCATGGATCAAGGGCAATGAGCCCATCGCCTTCCATGTTGGTATAGTTAAGGCGGACATACTGGATTTCTTCGCCAGCAGAGGTGTTGCCTGAATCAACCCAAGCGATATGGATTTGATTTTGATCATCTGTCAAGAGCGAGGGGAATACAGAGTTTCCGCCCCAAGGAGCGTTCTGTGGAAGACCGGCATATGTTTCAACATTCGAGATTGGTGTGTCGTTAATCTTCTTGATAGCATATGTGGAAAGTCCATCATCGCGACCGTCGAATTCTCCAGCACCTTGCAAACGAAGCTTCGTGTAGTAAACTTCGTAATTGACGTCCTTTTCGAATCCATAATCACGGCCATCCATCCACGCAATGTGTGTGTTACCTTCCATGTCTACGCCAATAGATGGGTGGAATGAGTAAGCGTCATCAATTGTTACACGTGTGTCATTTACAACAACAAGGTGTCCTTCTGAGCCCTTTCCTGTGTCTTCAATGTAGTTCCCATTCATTGCTACTGTTCCAGAAACTCCCGGAGTCCAGCTTGGATCGTTATCCATCTTGCCATATGGGTCGAGGACTGACATGTAGATTTCACGAGAGTTGTTTGTGGAGATGTAAACCATTGCTTCGACAAGGAGGGCCATTGAACTCGCCCCACCTGTTCCTGATGGGAACTCATACACTTGTCCGCCAGCACTTGTTGAACGGATTGTACTTGCAGGACAATTTCGAGGAGCAGTGCTCTGAATACCATTCGGGCATTGTGACAAATCCTTGAAGTGGGATTGTACTCCTGTTGCTCCACCGTATGTTTGACCGTACATCCCTACTGGAACGACGCCTGCAACAACGCAGTTATCGTGAGCTTCTTCGATTGAAGTAGTGTCGTCTGCTTGCTGAGCCGGATCTCCATCCTTTGGACCTTCGTCGGAGATTGGGATTGCTATCTTTGTAGCATTTGGATTCCACTTGTGATCGTCTTGAGTTGGAGGGTTTCCTGGAACGTTTCCTTGAGCATCCTTCCATGAAAGGCAAGCCCAGTTGGTACCTGGGCCCCAGTCTTCACCAGAATATCCGGAGTAGGTGTTTCCGTTGTATACGGTTCCTGGGAGTTTTCTGATTCCTCCAGAGTCATCGCCAGGCTGAATCCCTAGAGCTGTTGAGCGAGGTCCTGCATTCTTGTTGTGTGTTGCACAGTTACCACTACTTGCAGCGCCTGGAAGAGTGTTGCCGAGTCCATAAATGGTCTCATAAACAGTCATGTTACCTTCTTCGAGCATCGGTTTCAAGCCTTGGAAGTATCCGCCTGCTGCGAAGTTTCCACCGTAGATAACAGTACAAACATCCGCCCATTCAGAATACATTGAACCAGAGGTATCGACAATAAAGACAAGTTCAACCTTGCCTCCACGAGTATCGTCCCAAGCAATCTGAACAAGATCATTTGAATCGACAACGATGTCGGGGTGGCCTTTGTGGCCAATGATTGGGGTCAGGAGAGTGTCTTCGAAAAGTGTAAGAACGCTGCCTGCTGTAAATTCAGGTTGAATCATAGTGTAGTAAATTTGTGGTTGATTGAAGAACATTTGAAGTTCATCGTAGGAATCTTGCCAGGCGATGTGTAGGTTCCCCTTACTGTCAACAGCGATTGATGGCCAGTCTCTGTCTTGAGCGCGCATGGACAGAATTGTATCATCGATTTGGGAGATACTACTGTCTTCCGCAGCCATACCATCCAAAGGTGCGAGGTAAGGGTTTAGAGATGTGTACATGATTTTGTATTGGCCCGATTTGTCAGCCCAGACGATGTGGATTCGATCGGTATCGTCGATGACCATATCTGGATGCCATACTTTGTGGAGGCCGGGATTTGTGATTTGAGTTGCATCAATAAGTGTCTCTCCACGAGGCGATAACATGGAGTAGTACAGGTGTTGATTGTTCCGCGTCCAAACAACGTGAACGTTCCCCTCACTGTCGGAGGCAACTGTTGTTTGAGCGTCGGAAGCTGTTCCACCATCAACGATGCGTACGGCTTCTGTGATGACAACTTGGGAAGCTTCTGCTTCTTCTGTTCCTATGATTAATCCGGAAAATGCTGAAAGGAGCATTAAACTGACGAGAGTAAATGATTTGGTTGTTTGACGCATAGTATCACCTGTGGTACGCGAAACCATACAAGTCCAGTACTTAACCGCGCCCCCCGAGCGTCAGTTTTTCAAAGGAAGAAATCGTCCTCAGGCCCACTCTTCTGGATCTAAACCTGTGCCAAATGGCATGGTGTCATTGAACTCGATTTTAGCGGGTTCGTCAATCTTGATTGAATTCGATTTTTTCTCTTGTTTTGCCCAGTCATCGACCGGACCCGGCTCCCCTTTGCCCGGGCCATACGCGAATTTTATTTCATGGATCATGCTAAGTTTTGCAAGCCATAACCTTCGCAAGGAGTGCATTAGAGCATTTTTATTCAATCCATCATTCCAAATTGGTAGACTAACATTGAAGGCCTGAAGAGGTCCTGGTTTTTCCTTACCATCGTGGCCCATGTGAATCCCCCAATCAAGTTCAGCCTTCATGAGGGTCAAACGGCATTCATGTACCCATTCACTCCACACCTCTTGCTCTTCGGTCATATGTTCTTTCATCTGTTCCTGTTGGCCAAGGTCTACTCTGGTCATGCTGGAAACGAAAACCAAATCTCGTCCCTTCGGTACGACGACTGCGAACATATGCCCTTGAGGTCCTGGAGGGTATTTGATGAGGAAATGTGCCTCGGCTCGCGGATCATTTTTATCTCGAATCTCGAGACGTTCGCTGGCAAGCCATTTGCGAATATTGTTGATGTGTTCCGTATCCACCATGTCTAACCCTCGCGGTCGATGAATTTGAACTCAACGCTTCTCGCTAACGAGACGTTCACGCAGGATTGTGAGTTTCTCTTCGAGTTCATTCTTGTAAGCGCTGGAGGTAGTGAGGCGCCTAAATGCCTTTTTTGTGTCAACATAAGAATCCCACCAGAATCCGAAGATACGTCCCGTTAGCCAATATGTAGGAAATGAGCAGAGGTATACTGTTAGGATTGCAATTGCTACCATAAAGGAGGAATCGCCAAACATCTGTGTCCAGTTAAACGAAAGAATGGTTTCGAGTTCTGCCTCAAACCACCATAGTGATCCTACGGTGAAAATGGATATGAAAGGCCACATCAAAGCGGAGCCAAACATCGCTGCCAAGAACTGATATGTTGTCCGAGCATCAACTCCCTCGTCGGTCCTATCGCCTAAAAATCGGCCCAGCGACATCTGAAGGGACAGCGATGCGAGGAAAACGGGGAGCAACGCTGCCATAATTACCGTCCGAATGGATACATCTACGAGACGTAATGGGTTACCTCTTCTCAGTCCAGTCGCATTCTTATTCAAATCGCGCCCATCAAGATTTCTTTCTTCGAGTTTTTTGTGAATTTCCGTTCCATGGTCGAGAGTCGGGTGTTCGATTTTCACAGGCTTAGAATCAATATGTTCGAGTTCTGTTTGGTAACGATCTCGGATTCCACGGGCTGCAAGCACTTCTTCCCGCCAAGTTCGAAGTGGTTTGTTTTCCATACGAGATTGGACCTGAGCAATTAGATGCATTCCTCCGTGCTCATCCCATGAAGAGACGTTAGGGGTCAGGGGCTGCAAATGTGGCCGGAGATCATCTCGAAGTGAACGAACAAGTTCTTGCGGTGGTTCAACCCATTGTCGCTGTTTTACAGCTTCAATCAAATCTTCTGGAATCTTATCTTCCGGAAGATAATGGGGGTTGCCGAACTCAACCCACATATCTGTGCGGTAATGATGGCGAACTCGAAAATGTAATCCCACTGGTTGGAGAACAGGGCACTTATCTCCAGTTGCCTTAGCAATCGCTGCTGCTGCAAGAACGGTTCTCATCGGGCCTGTTCTGAATCGAAGCATGTGAGAGAGATCATGGCTTGTTCCTTCGGGGAAGAGGACGCAAGCAAATCCACTGGAAATACCAGTTGCTAGGGTGAGCAATGAGCGACCGTTTAGATTCGTAGCTTCTTCTTCTGAACAGCCGCCTCGAAGTAATTCTGCTTTTCTTACTACTGGCTGCACAGCGAGCCTTCGAGTCCAGAAAGAGAGTACTGGGCGTGTAACAAGATCGTGCCGACCACCCATTACGAATTCCTTCGGGTGCGCCAACATGATTCCAAGTGGATCGATAAGACCGTTTGTGTGCCATGAAGTGCAAAGTGATCCTCGATCAGAAGGAATCTTATCCATGCCTGTGCATTCAATGGTTCTGAACTGATTTGCTGCTGTTCTACGACAAAAGAAAAATGCTAACTTTGTCCAGAAAAAAGATCCAGGAGTTGACTTATCGTAAGATGGCATTGGAGTGTTCAATAATTTCTCCATCTTCATATTAGCAGAAGATTTGGAAAGTACCGGTAAAGCCTCACCTCGGTGATCAACTGCACCATCCCAATCTGCAACTCCTTTGGCCATTCATTCCCCCTCCATTTGCAGTTCTGAAGCCAAGACTCTTAGTTTCTCATGGTCGATTTCATGAGGTTGATGAGGCCACATTGCGGCTAGTGTCTTACCAGAATCATTCTCTGTCCTGGGAAGTACATGGATGTGAACATGTGCCACTTCTTGACCTGCGAGAGGCCCGTCATGTACAACGACTGTGAAATCGATGGTGGAGAATTTTTTGCCAAGAAGGCGCTGTACTTCTACAACTCCTTCCATAAGATTGGAACGTTCGAGCCTTGACAAATCGCCAATTCTGGACACTGCAGTGGTTGGAATCACCAGTGTATGGCCTTCTCTCCTTGGAAAGATATCGAGAAAAGCATACCACCCTTCTCCAGCACCAACTTTGTGTGAAGGGATATCACCAGACAATATATGTTCAAACAATGATTTGTCGGCCATAAAACGACCAATCATCCATTACAGATAATCAAACCGCAGATGTGGGGTTAAGAATCCAATTTCCTGATGGCCCTTTTCTCAATGCGAGTGTTCCGGTTGACCCATCGTTGTAAACAAGATTGTGATGAAGTTGTTCAGAATCTTCTTCTGAGAAGTCAGAGCGTCGGTGTAGGCCACGCGATTCTGTTCTCAACTCAGAACTTCTTACGCTGGCAAGACCCATTCGGATAGCGGCCTGTGCTCGAAGTGTTTCAAGGAGATTCTGATTTGCGACGAGTGATGTTTCATCGCAGTGAAGTTGCTCACCGCGAATCGAAAGTTGGTTGAGAGATTCTACTGCAGTTGCAAGGGCGGTTGCATCGACTGCAGGTGTCTGAGTTGATGTTAATATCTCACAAAGACGTTGTACAACAGGTTTGAGTCGTTGAACTGGTCCTTCTGATTCGATACCAAGCATACTCAATTCTGCTGTTGCGATGTTAAGTGAGTCTTCAAGTGTTGAAGCGCCGGTGAATTTCCGTTTTTTGATCCATTCACAAGCGTGCAATCCTGCTGATTCTCCGGTGCAAATCGCTTCCAACAAGCGGTTCCCCTCCAACACATCAGCTCCGTGAAGGCCGCTTGAACATGCATCTCCAGCAGCATATACTCCTGTAAACCATCGTGCCCATGATTGTAGGACTACTCTGCCATTTTCATCGGTTGAAAGACCGCCTAAAGTATGGTTTGGACGTGGTGCGACTTCGATTGTTTGACGATGCATGTCAACGCCGAGTCGCTGCTTGATTTGATCGAAAGTCATTGCCCACCATACAGCATATTCGCCAAGTTCACGAGCATCGAGAACAGTCATGCCTGCTTCGTTCATTTTCAAACAGATTTCAGAAGTCATTGAGGATGCTGTTACGTCAATTGCTGTTCCAGAGGGAGTATGAAGCATTGCGCCATCGGAGAGAATAGATTGTGGGATAATCATGTTTGTACCAACGACGCCGAGTGGTGCGTGTGCTACAAACTCCATGTTTCTCAATGGAGCTCCTGCTCGGTAAGCCATATCCATTCCAAGAGATGTGGAGCCTGTTGTGAATGCCCCTTCGAATCCACCATCTGCAATAATCAGCGCTTTGCATTGTACTGTTAGGACTCGCCCATTAATCATGTCAAGCGTTGTAATTCCGTTGATTGAATAATTTGTATGGACGAGTTCGAGAGGAACTTGGTCGCCTCTTCGAGTTACGCCGTGCTTCATGCATTGTTCTTCAAGGACCTGTTGGCATTCTCGAATTGTTGCATCTCCTGCATTGCAAAGTCGAGGTTTGCTGTGGCCTGCTCCAGGATGTCCTTTTACGATTCCTTTTGCATCTCGGCGGAAATTGACTCCGCGTCGTTCAAGGAGATCAACGGTACGAAGTGCATCGGTGGTATACTGGGCCACGATATCTTGATCTGAAAGGAAGTTTCCTGCGCGGATTGTATCTTCTCGGTGGCCGCGATTGCTTTCTTCTTGAATGTGGCACGAAATCCCATTCATAGCAACATTGCCGCCATCGCCGAGGCCTGTTGAACTCATCATCAGAACGTTTGCGCCGCCCTTTGCAGCTTCTGCAGCTGCGGTTAGAGCGGCTGGTCCGTCACCAAGTACTACGATGTCCCATGCTTCCATATTAGACCCCCAATATTTGAGGGGAAGTGAAGCCCTGCCATAAGGAAAGCGCTTGGTCAACCAGAAATCGACTCGGCTCGGTCCTCTGGTATTGGGCGGTCAGAAAACCTTCGAGCAAGGAGGAGTTTTCGAATTCTATCCGCTCGTTGGTGGCTTTCCCTGGGTGTAACGAAGGTACGCACTATCCGTGAGCCAAGTACGGTTTCATTGTCGTCTCTGAGTGTTACTTGTACTTGCGCATCCCCTTTGAATTGCCTATCCCAGGCAACGTTTATCCAAAGGACAACTGTTCGTTCGAGATAACGTGGAAGCCAATCGAGAACATCGTCGTCGGAAGGATGTGTTAATTCAACAGATTTTGTCGGGGGCGGGCAGGGCATCAGTTCGAATCTGTGATTGATCGATTCTGGCTTTCCGCCGGGTACTTGGACTTCCACACGAGCAGGTGTAGATTCGAATGTCTGATTGTTGAGGGCAATAAACAGGCTTCCTGAACCATCATAGCACACCGTATCCAACGAAATGTCCATTCTCCAAGGAGATAAGAGAATTTCAGGAGAACCTGTGAGAAGATCGTTTTGCAATCGTTCGAAAAGTCGGAAAGCCCCTGGTTGCCATGCTCGTGCATGCTCAAGAGAACGTTGAATCGATCTCCAATTGAAGAAAGTGTCCTCTTCAAGAAGAGTGCGATCAATTGCCTCTGGCGGCATGAAGTCTCGTAACGATCCAATGACATCGGTTGATGACACAACGTCTGTTGCGTGAAGATGCAGAAGGAATAACAATCGCTCTCTTGCTTGAATTGGATCTGTTCCCGGTAAGATGCTTGAAGTAAACTTCTCTTCCCATGTCCTCCATTCAATTTGTGAATCAGGGTCCAAATGAGCAAACAGTAATTCTCCTAATGGAGAGCCAAGTTGCGTTGGGTGGTGGGTTGGTGCATAGTGAATCAAGAGTGGCATGGAATCTGCTTGAAGACGGACATAGAATGTTGTTAATATTGAGTGGATACTTAGGCCTATACCAGAGGTCATGGAGACGAGGAGAAGGAGATTCCAAGCTACTGTTCTTGGCGTAATCAATGTCGATAAACAGAGGAGTGTGAGCGAAGTTGTCGCTAGAAAGGCGCTGATGTTGTTTTGACGGCGCCCGTCACGTAGTCCTTCCAAAATGCGATCCATTCCAGGTTGAGCGCGGAGAGTATGCCTTCTACCGTCTCCTATTCCGCCTTGTTCGCGAAGAGATATTTTCGCTTCCACTGCAGACCATGTGGCTTCACTTCCTGCGATTGGAGGTCCAAAGGCTGCGAGAAGAGGAATCAGCCAGATTAGAAGGACAATCAGTGGATTTGAAGGTAAAAAGGACGGATTGATCACGAACAGAAGCGATGTGCCCGCTATGCTGAAGCCAATGATGTTTCTAAAAAATAAGAATAATGGGTTGATGGCGATTTTGCCACTCTTCATTCTCAGAAGTTCACTCTTCTCCCAAGCCTCTCTTGTTCGAGCCAATGGATCTTCGCTGCGTGAGAATCCATGCCCGTACGGGTCTGGAAGAGATTTGAGCGTGCGCCTAGTTCGGGCAATGATGGATTCGTCCTCTGGTTCCATCTCGCTCAGTTGTTGTGAGAGAAACGCCACATAAGTGTGCTTCGCTTCATTGGAACTGAATTGGAAGTTTTGGCGGGCGCGGCAGGATTCGAACCCGCGATCTTCGGCTTAGGAGGCCGATGCATTATCCAGCTGTGCTACACGCCCATCAGTGCCAAACCGCTCCCTGTCAAGGAGATTACGCTGGGTTGATGTTGGCAATATCGAACAACATATGTTCGATTTGAATGCGTCCTTGAGATGATCGACGGAGCCTCATATCGCAACCAGCAATTGCTTGCAAGGCTGCATTGAGGGTTGATTCTTCCAAATTTAATCGGCCGCTTGTCAGCACCTGGTGAGCTTGTTCAACAACATCTTCTGCCTCAAGACTTTGTGAGGTTATGATTTTGTCATAAATCCCCATTGCGCCTTTGAGTTGCCGTACATTCTTGACGCCTTCCTTGACCCACCTCCAATCAATCACGCGTCCGCGTAGAGCTTCTTCCAACATGATTTGAACGTCGCTGGTCGAGGTCGCCTTGAGCAGTTTCTGAAGATTCGTCCGATCATCAAGAAGGTCCCTCAAAGAAAGCATCTCGGTTGTAAAAATGGCTTTCCTTAGATTACCTTCGCTTACGTGAGCGATGTCGCCTAATATTCCTCTTGTGGATTCAACGCCCGCGCGCTTGCAAATCTGTTCAAGGCGAGATTGAATCGTCTTGCGAGGTATTGCTGAGAGACGGATGTGTTGCGTTCGACTACGTAATGCATCGATCAGTCGGGAAGGTGTTTGTGCAGTGAATATGAATCTGGAGGTTTGGCTGGTTGATTCCATCATGCGACGAAGCAGAGGTTGTCGCTTGTGGCCAAGGTAATCTGCGTCTTCGATGACGATGATTCTCGAAATATGGGCTTCTTGACTACTTCCCCGTTCAGATTCATGGCCTGCTGGGGCGGTGTCGCCGTCTTCGACCTTCGAAAATGTTGAGTCAAATGCATCGAGTGATGTTCTGCTTGCAAGTGTGTCACTCGAGTTCTTACCACCAGGGCGGAGGAAACTTTCGAATGCAGCCATTGCTCCAGCCGTTCGAGCAAGATCCTTTGCTTGAAGAACGTGAACTGTGGAACGCCAGGATGGGCCCAGGACTTGTCTGACAATGAGTCGCCAAGTCGCAGTCTTGCCTACTCCGGATGGTCCTGAGATGAGGAGATGTGGGGGGTTGGCTTGCAGCGCTACGTGTTGAATCGTATCAATCTGGCTTGCTTCGAGAGCAAGTTCAGAAAATGTACGGGGCGAATACGCCTCCAACCAACTCGCCATGAATATCAAACAATGACAAGGGTCTTTGACCCTTTGCGTGAACTCATTCGGCCTTGAGTGTCTTCTTCTTTCGGTCGCCACTGCTTCGGCGGAGCTTCATGAAGATCTTTGAACCACAATGACTGCAATGGATTCCATTGCGTTCGCGGTCAAAGCTTTCGTGTGTTCCACAGAGGGCGCACTTGTAATCTACAAGTTCTGACATGAATCATCCGACCTACCCATTGGTTTTGAATCTGTCCGTTCGTGACGGGCGTGATTAAACAGGGCCAGTTCCACCGACAAGTGGCTTCGTAAGGCGAATTTCAGCTGCTTGGCTCAAATCCATTTCTCGAACTGCTGTCGCATCGACCATCTGACCGTCTACGAACAACCAATTGCTTCCGCTTTCGGTTTCACAAGCCAATTCGGTTTGGGACATCTGAGCAACAGAGTGCCCGGTTGAATCTGTGATTTGAACGTTGAATGTCACTTCGTCTGATCCACCAACAATGGATGGAACCATTCTCAAAACATTGTCTTGAGTGATGGATGTGTTTTCAAGGGTGCTTGCATCTACCATTTGGCCGTCAACAAACAACCAGTTTCCTTGGTTTTGTGACAATTCGCCAACAATCTCTTCCTTGCTCATAATAAGCTCTTGGTCCCCAGTTTGGTTTGCAATGAACACTTTGAATGTCTCGCTTCCACCAACCATTCCAGGGTTGATTCTGATTTCGGTTGAGTTGTTGAGTTCGATGGTCTCAAGTTCTTCAACACTGACCATTTGAGAGTCAACAAAGACCCATGTGTTATCGTTTGTTGATATCATATCGATGATACCTTGTCGAGTCATGACCTCTTGTTCATGACCGCCTTCTCTTGCTACGTGTACTGTGTATGTTTTGTCCAACATTGTAGTTCCTCACGACTACTCAACTTCAACAGTATATGAAGTCGCGACGATTCGGCAAGTTCATGGATGTTCTCGGCACGAATCGGAACATGAGCAAAGCGAATGCCCTTGTCATTGATGTTGTTGATAACGGCGGCCAGTGGACACATCGAGAATGGAGGATGTTGCGTTATCTCAAAGTCGATACGAAAATTATCCCTAACGACACACCTGTTGAGGACATGAGAGAACTTGACGGTTTGATTCTATCAGGCGGCGCCGCACGCGTTGGTCTTACCGGGGAATTAGGTAACTGTGCAGAGTATCTAAAATTGAACATCCCAATTCTCGGTATTTGCGCAGGACACCAATTCATGGCCCGCTTCTATGGAGGAGATGCAAGAGAATCTCCAGAACCTGAATTTGGAGCAATGGAAATCGAACTCCACGATGGTGGTGGGAAAATCTTCGCAGGGACAAATGCAGAGCAAACGGTGTGGGAATCGCATAATGATGAAGTTCACGAGGTTCCAGAAGATTTCTTCATTACTGCAAGCAGTCCTTCTTGTAAGGTTCAAGGCATGGAAAACAAAGATGGGGACCGTTTTGGTTTACAATTCCACCCAGAAGTCAACGACTCTGAATTTGGAAAAGAAATGTTTGAAAATTTCGTTCAGGTTTGCAGAGATCGCAAAGAATGATCAGAACTTCAGATTCGCCTGTCTGGCTAGAAGAAGGATTTGCATAGAATGTTCGAGCATGGCAGCGTTAGCCATTGCTTGGTCTAAGTTCGCCCCAACTGCATAAGCACCGTGCCCTCGGACAACAACGCACCGTAGGCCTCCTTGATTCAGCGCCTCTGCGACTTGACGGAGGAAATCCGTATCCATACCGTCTGGATCAACGATAACAACTTTCCCGATTTGTTCTTTTCCGATTACATCGATTGGTTGGACGATAATGAGATCTTTCTCACAACTTGCAGCTGTTGTATATGGCCCATGCATGTGGATGGCTGCCGCAGGACCGCCTGTTACGACTGAGACTGATGCGAGTAATACCTCGTGAACTTTCCAATCTGCAATTGAACCACGTGGCGGTACGCCTCCTAAACGTCCACCTACAATCCCTCGTTCATCAAGACGAGCGAGTGAAGTCGAATGTCGTGTGCTGATCATAAGACCAGGTTCATCTGGATGGAGCATGGACATAGAACCCATGGAACCCTTAACCAAATTTGCTTGATTGAGTTGTCTACCCATTCGAGCAAAATCGGCAACAAGATGTGGAGCAACGACGATATTGTCGAAGACAATTGGGGGCATTGGTGTTTCTTCTAATTCTTCAATGACCTCAGCAGCTCCAACTAAGCCGCCTCTAAGCCGTTCGATTTCAGCAGTTAATCGCGCAATTTCTTCTTGGTTGACGGGGCCCTCAATAGGAGAAGATGGCTGTTCTATCTCTTCTATTGGTTGTTCAATAGGCTGTAAATCGTCTGATTGAATAGGCACAGGTTCTGGGACTTCTACGGAAAGGTCTGCAGATTTTTCGACGACAAGAGTTTCTTCTTGTTCAGTATCAAGGATCGGTTCTGGCTCTTCAACCGATTGATCTTCCATAACTTCGGGTATTGGTTCTTCTTTCGCAACTTCTTCAATTGGGTCTGAAGCTTCTGTTGGGAGGCCACTAGGCGGACCTGTTGGACTTGGAGTTCTTGATGGAGGGCCGCTTGGCGGACCGGTTGGAGGATCAGATGGGCCTGGGGCTTCTGTTGGAGGGCCGCTTGGCGGACCGGTTGGAGGGGTAGATGGGCCTGGGGCTTCTGTTGGAGGGCCACTTGGCGGACCGGTTGGAGGAGATGATGGGCCCGGGGCTCCTGAAGGAGAGGCGCTTGGCGGACCTGAGGGAGGTCCAGTTGGTCCAGAATCCGTTTCTGTCGCTGGAGTGTTAAGTGGAGTGGGGGGGTCAGGAGATTCCCTCTCTGCTGGCTCTGGAGATGGTTTTTCAGGTTCTTGAGGCCCTTCGATTTCATCCATTGCTCCGAATGCGCCATCGAGCATCGATCCGAGTGTTGCCTCTTCGGCTTGTTCTCGTGCTTGTTCTGCAGATGTTTTCTTGCCAGCCATGGTCGTCCCTGACTAACCCATACCTCGCGGCTTAAATAGCGGTTCCGTTACGGCAGACTGATACCGCCCGCTTGGTGTAGAGGTTATCATGCAGGATTGTCATTCCTGCGACCCGGGTTCAATTCCCGGAGTGGGCGCCTACTCTTCACGATAATGAGTTGTTACTGTGCCACAAACACGGCACCAGACCTTAATTCCATCTTTACGTGGAGTGATTCCAGCGATGTCAATACTTGCACCACATTGGCATTGGACGACGTTGCGCATAACCACCCCAACCATTGCCTATTCATCAATTCAACGATTGGTTTTGCTGAACAATACGCATTCATAACGTACCATTGCTTTTGTCGCTGAAAATCCTTTTACGATGTCTAAACTCTTCGATTCAATCTCGCGTCCACCTTCGGTAAGTGTTGCTTTGAGAGTATTCATGAAGCCCTCTGTTTCACTCTTTTCAATAATCGCCCATCCACATAGCATTGCTCGTTTATCTGATAGGAGTGGAAGGAGTTCGGGCAGGTGACTCACGCCGTCATGAGGTAAATTGACCAGAAGAACATCTGCCATGTTTCTTGTTTCTGGCCTGGAGGATATCATCAGTCTCGCATCCATTGTTTCAACAACATAGGTACCGATTTTACTCCGCTTTTTGTCAAATGTGTCCATATTCGTTTCCAATAAATCACGAGTGTCTGGATTCATATCGTTAACATACACGCATTCAGTCAAATCTGAGTCCGTATACAAATAGGCCATTGACGGGCCAACTCCAGCATAGGTATCAAACATAGTTAGCGGCCGATCAAATCCTTCTCTAAACTTCAATATAGCTTGATGTGTCATCTTACGCTGTTCGCTCAGGCGTCCAGAAAAATATGTTTTAGCAGGATTGACGTGAATGAAGTGTCCGTGTTCTTTGACGCGTGTCTGCGTCGTTGTCGAACCATCTCTTGATTCAAGAACCCGTAAATTGCGAATTCTAAATTCACCATCAACACCCTCATCATGGCAGATGATACGTACATTCGGATATTGTTTGAGCATCGCTTGAGCGATTTCGGTTTCGATACTTTCTATTTCTTCGGGAATCTTGATCAGAAGAACATCGCCTTGTATTTCATACGATTGGGGGAATTGAATTCTTTTGTTTTCAAGAAGCCTGGATGGGAGATGTTCTGTCCAGTGGTGGGGTTTTCTCAATGTTCCAACCTCTTCAGTAATGTCGAATCCATCCCAAACATCATCGCCAATCAAAGGTGCCGAATCATTGAGAGGAATCCCGCGTTGATTTCCAAGAGGGAGAACACCTGACCCGATTTCATACCAGTTGTTTTCTTTGCATCGTTCGACCCATAATGCCGTTTTGGCACTCGGCACCCTCAAATGACGCATGTTCTTCGCTAACCTGTCGCAAGTATGAGGTTTGAGGATGGCTGATGAGAAAAAAACCGGTTTGGCTCTGATAGGAATCGGCCCCGGTAAGGTATCGTCAATGACTCTTGAAGCAGTTGAGTTAGCTCGTCATGCAGACGTACGCCTCTATGAGGCCTATACTGCATTGTGGTCCGAGAAAGCTTTGGAGGAATTAGAGCAAGAAATTGGGTCTATTCAACGCATTATGCGCCCTACTATCGAACAACCTGATGACTTGCTTGAAATGGCTAAGAATCAATTTGTGGCAGTGCTTGTTGTTGGAGACCCAATGCAGGCCACCACGCATATCGACCTCCAACTTAGGGCAGAAAACGCTGGTATCTCAGTTCATGTCGTTCACGGAATTTCAATTACAACGCTTGTTCCTGGAGCAACGGGTGTATCAAATTACAAATTTGGTCGTTCGACAACTTTGACCTACTCGTATGGAGATTGGATTGCAACCTCTCCGCTCGAAGTGATGTTACAGAATTATTCTCAGCAATTGCACTCACTTGTTCTTTTCGACCTCGACCCTAGTGGGGCTGGAACTGGCGACCAACAACCCATGCAGGCCTCTGATGCTGCAGAAAGTATTGCAAAGATGGTTGTGAAATACAACGAAATGGAACTCACAGATGAACATAGGAAAATGCTTGGAGATATCGAGGAATTTGAAGTCGTTCTCTGCAGCGATTTAGGGACGGATGAGCAACGTCTTCAAACCACAACAATCGGGAATCTTGGTACTAAAAGTAGCGGGAGATTGAATTGTATGGTGTTGTTAGCCAATTTATCCGAGATTGAGCGAGAAGCAGTAAATCGATGGAAGTGATTGTTATGAGCAGCCAAACTGGAATACTTGTCTCATTTTTAATCTTTCTAGGTTTCTTTGCAGCTGTTGGCCTAGCAAGTATGCGCGTTAAACAGGATACTACTGACGATTATCTCGTTGCTGGGCGTGGAATGAATCCTGCTCTCGCAGCACTTTCTGCCGTAAGTACTTGGAATTCGGGATACATGTTCATCGGATTTATTGGATTTACCTACACGATGGGTTATTCTGTAATTTGGATCGGTTTGTTTTCAACCGTCGGACAACTAATTGCATGGGCATGGTTGTACAAATTTATTCAGAAGGAAGGAAGCGAACGTGGTGTTCGTTCACTCTCTTCGCTCGTTGCAGAAAAGGCAGGGGCGCCTGAGGCAAAACTTGCTGCGGTCCTTTCAGTATTCTTTCTGTGCATATATGCCGCTGCCCAATTAACAGCCGGCGGTAAAGCATTGTTCGTTATGATGGGTTGGGACGAATTGGTGGGTATTCTCATTGGGTTTGTCCTCGTCGTAGCCTACTGTTACGCCGGTGGAATTCGAGCATCTATTTGGACGGATGCTGCTCAATCTTGCGTCATGATTGTTGGATCCACAATCTTATGTTTCATTGCCATTGGAAAGGTGGGAGGGTTCTCTGGGCTTAATGATGGATTAGCAGCGCAGAGTTCGAACCTCACAAACCTTCTACCCCCTGATTTGTCATTTGGAATCAGCCTCTATGTTTTCGCTTTCTTCCTTGGTGGATTAGGCGTTGCGGGACAGCCTCAAGTCGTATCGCGTGTTATGACGCTCGATTCTGATGAAGATCGTAAGAAAGCAATGATCTGGTTCTTCATCTGGCAAACGCCATTCATCCTCATCATGTTGATTATTGGACTTGCAAGCCGAGTGCTATTCAGTGCTGCGAATTATGATGCTGAATTGAGTCTTCCGATAATGGCAATGGAAACGATGCCAGCGATTGGTATTGGAATGATTCTCGCATCGATTTTCGCTGCTACAATGTCCACTGCTGACAGCCAAGTATTGGCCTGTACTGCAGCGATTACTGATGACATTAAGCCCGAGTGGAATCAAAACCACAAGAGAACAAAGCAAGTGACGCTTGTCGTTGCAGCTTTTGCAACTGCAATCTCAATCGCTGGATTGTATATTCCAGGTGGCGATTCTGTCTTTACCCTTGTTGTTCTTGCAGTGTACGGTTTAGGAGGCGTTTTCGTCCCACTTCTTATTCTACGATGGAGTGGCTACAAGCCCGATTCCACACATTCGATTGTGATGATGACTGCGGCTTTTGCGGGCGTTATCATTTGGGGTCTGCTTGGCTTTGGCGAAGACATCTTCCCATCCGTTCCCGGGATGGGGGCGGCCTTCCTGATGCATTTCCTTATGTGTGCATTTAGAGATGCCTCCGATTCGAATTCATTGGGTCGATTCAAGATCCCCGAGGCTAGAAAGAATCAGATGGTCAGTTACGGTCTTGC
>CAXAHE010000025.1:0-17460 GCA_963968475.1 uncultured Candidatus Poseidoniales archaeon
CAATCAGCCTGTTAACAAGGGCTTTCAGTGGGTCTTATTCGTCCCTACCGTTGTGTATATGCTGCACGTGATGCTTGAATTATGATTTAAAGGAATTTGGAGTCATAATGAACTTCGAGTTTTCTTGGAATGATTTCCTTTTCAATGAGTGCTCTGATCGCTGCAGCTTCCATTCGAGCACCACGAATTGTTGTAACGAATGGTATGTTAAGTTCAACTGCAAGTCTTCGCATCATGTTTCCATCACGAACTGCCCCGCCTGAGATTGTAGGTACGTTCACAATGAACGAAATGTCACCTTGTCTCATTAAATCTAATGCATCAGGATGCTTTCTATCTGTTATTCTATAGACGGTTGTGACTAGGACATCATGTTCCCGGAGTATGTCTGCTGTTCCAGGAGTGGCATACAAAGTAAATCCTAATTCGTGAAGATCTTTAGCAATTGGGGCAAGTTCATCCTTGTCTTCATCTCGAACAGTCAGATAGACTCCGCCTTCAATTGCAACAGGCACTTCGGTTGCAAGACGGGCTTTCAGATATGCAACATCGGCGGAGATATCAGAACCATAGACTTCACCGGTTGATTTCATCTCTGGACCAGGTGCTGGATCCAGACCTCTGAGTTTGATAAATGGGAAGACTGGAGCCTTTACACATATCTGTCCACTGGTTCGCTTAGGAATTGTTTGTTCAGACAAGGGAATTCCAATGGTAACATTCGCTGCAATCTTTGCAAGAGGAAGCCCAGATGATTTAGCAACAAATGGTACTGTTCTTGAGGAGCGGGGATTGACTTCTAAAACATACAAATCATCGCCTTGTATAGCGAATTGAATGTTGAAACACCCTTTAATGTTCAAACCTAGGCCGATGATACGAGTTTGTTCGTCAACTCGTTTGAGCATCTCTTCACTAATGTTCTGAGTTGGAATAAAACAGGTTGAATCACCTGAATGGATTCCGGCTTCCTCAAGATGCTCCATGATGGCTCCTACAAGGACTTCTTTACCATCAGCGGCTGCATCGACGTCAAGTTCTGTGGCATGCCCGAGATATTCATCAACAAGCAATGGTTTGTCAGGAGTAAGATAGGCTTCTTTGAGATAAGCATCGAGTTGTGATTCGTTGGAAAGAATCTCCATTCCACGACCACCAAGCACATAGGACGGGCGAATCAAAACGGGGAATCCGATTTGCTCAACTGCTTTGCGAATATCCTCGGAACTGGTTCCAGTTGCACCATTAGGCATTCGAAGGCCATGCTTCTTTGCAAACGCTTCAAACCGTTCTCTGTCACTCGCTTCATCGATTCCATCAACAGTCGTCCCTAGAATCGAAACATCAGCCCCTTTCGATGAAAGGTGAGGCAATCTCTTTTCGAGAGGGATTGCAAGATTAATCGCAGTTTGACCACCAAATTGCAGAAGGATTCCATGAGCTTTTTCTCGAAGAAGGATCTCGGAAACACACTCATTGGTCAATGGATCGAAATACAATCGATCAGAGGTATCAAAATCGGTCGAGACAGTTTCAGGATTGTTGTTGATGAGGATTGCATCCATTCCTGCTGAACGAATGGCCATCACAGCGTGGACGCATCCATAGTCGAACTCAATCCCTTGACCGATACGAATTGGTCCAGAACCTATTGCAACCATACGTTGTTTCGTTCTCTGTTCAATATTAGGAATATGATCGATACCAACCTCTTGATATGGTTCGTAAGTGGAATAATAGTATGGCGTTTTTGCAGCGAATTCTGCAGCACATGAATCGACCATTCGATATCTTGGATGAATTCCAAGTTCATGCCTACGCAACATTACGCTCTCTTCATTACAATTATCAGGCAATGATTTCCAAGCATTCGGTCTAAAGCCATCAATTGCATCAGCAATATGAGCATCGCTAAATCCATGGCTCTTGTATTTGATGATCATTTTAGCGTCCATACTCGAGGGTAATCCTTCGAAATCGACAAGGGACTTTTCCATTTGAGCGATGTTTTCGAAACGCTGCAGGAACCATCGAGTGATTCGAGTAATTTCATGAACTTCATTAACAGTCCAACCTCTCCGGAAGGCCTCCAATAGTGCACCCATACGTCTGTCAGTCGCAATTCTTAGCCAATCGACGAGCACAGAATCAGGTAGTGATTCAAATGCTCGTTCAGCCATCCCTTCACCTTCAGACTCATCGGCTTTTGTAAGTGGTCGAGGGTAAGGACAACCCTGTTCGAGTGAAGCCCAAGCTTTGAGGAAGGCTTCTTCGAAATTCCTGCCAATGGCCATGACTTCACCAGTCGATTTCATCGAGGTTCCAAGCGTCCTGTCAGCAGTTCTGAACTTGTCAAAAGGCCAGCGTGGAATTTTAACAACCACGTAGTCTAATGTTGGTTCAAATGCTGCTGTTGTACCTTCACCAGTAATTGGATTTGGTAATTCATCGAGCGTATATCCCACAGCAATCTTTGCAGCCATTCGAGCAATCGGGTATCCAGTGGCTTTGGATGCGAGAGCAGAGGAACGAGAAACACGCGGATTCACTTCGATGACTCGTATCTCACCTGTGAATTGATTGTATGCAAATTGGACATTGCATCCTCCTTTGATGTTAAGTTCCCGAATCAGAGCAAGTGCCTTGTCACGGAGTTCTTGGTGATCAGAATCAGAAAACGATTGGAGAGGAGCAACAACAACAGATTCTCCTGTGTGGACACCCATCGGATCAATATTCTCCATCGTACAAACAATCGTTGCATTATCTGAACCATCTCTCATAACCTCATACTCGAGTTCTTGCCATCCCAAGATGGATTCTTCAATGAGAACTTGACTAATACGTGAATTACGAAGCCCTAGCGTTGCAATCTCAACAAGTTGCCCGAGGTCGAAAGCTGTACCTCCACCGAGGCCACCAAGAGTGAACGCAGGTCGAATTAAGATTGGCCACGAACCTATCTCATCAGCCGCTTTAATCACTTCATCCATGGTATTGCAGGCAATTGCTTCAGAAATAGGGAGATTGATTGATTCACAAACTTTGTTGAAAAGATCCCTATCTTCAGCCTTGTCGATTGCATCCAAATCAGAACCTATGAGCTCGACACCGAGTTTCTCAAGAGTCCCATCATGAGCCAGTTCACTGGCAATATTTAGGGCAGTTTGACCACCCATTCCAGCAAGTAATGCATCCGGGCGTTCAATTTCCAAGATTTTACGTACTGTATCTGGTAACAATGGTTCGATGTATACACGATCCGCCATTTCAGGATCGTTTTGAATTGTCGCAGGATTAGAGTTGACCAGAATCACTTCGTACCCATCTTCTCGCAGAGCCCGTACGGCCTGAGAACCTGAGAAATCAAACTCAGCAGCTTGTCCAATCTTGATTGGACCAGACCCAAGGACAAGAATTGTCTTCAAATCATCTCGACGAGGCATCAGGATTCACCTCTCATATGAGTGTCAACGAGTTCTCTGAAGCGGTCGAAGAGTGGTTCTGCATCATGAGGACCAGGACATGCCTCAGGGTGGAATTGTACCGTAAAGCAAGGACGTCCAAGAACATCAAGTCCTTCCACTGTTTTGTCATTGGCATTGATGTATCGAACTTCAACATCGTATCCATGAAGATTTTCAGCTTCAGGAGATGTTGCTCCGCTTGGATGGGCAGCCAACATCCCGTTTGTTGGGTCAGCGACTGCAAATCCATGATTTTGTGATGTAATCCAAACCCGTTGAGTCTTGAGATCAACCACAGGTTGGTTTGCCCCTCGATGCCCATAACGCATTTTGTATGTCTTCAATCCAGAGGCAAGCCCCATCAATTGATGACCAAGGCAAATCCCCATTACCGGCATACCTGATGCTACAGCCTGTGCAAGTGTATATCTTGCATTCGTAGCTTTTCCGGGATGGGCTGGATCTCCCGGTCCATTTGAACAGAATAATGCAGTGATAGAGAATCCTTGAAGCGTTTCGAATGAAGTATCTGGAGGACACCAAACCACCTCAAAGCGCTTGCATAAATTTCGAAGAATATTGTACTTCACTCCACAATCAAGGGCTCCTATTCGCGGCAAGGGCTGGCCAATATCGTCACATGCTCCCGGATTGAGTACAACAGGCTCATCAATAGAAACCATATCAACAAGGTCTTCTAACTCAGGAGAAGTCATCACCTCGAGTCTCTGCCTCATTTCGAGTTCATGTTCCTTTGGCCCGAAGATGCATAGCACAGTTCCTAATTCACGTACTCGACGTGTGATTGCTCGTGTGTCGACATTCTCAATTCCTGGAACACCATGGGCTTGAAGTAATTCTGAAACGGTCCCTGCTGAGTCTCTGTGGTCCGGATCGTTCATGGCATGTCGGACAACAACGCCCTTTGGCCACACAGCACGAGATTCTGATTTTGAAAGATGAATCCCGTAATTCCCAATAAGTGGATACGTGAATGTGAGAACCTGTCCTGCCCATGATGGATCAGTGAGGGATTCTTGATAGCCCATCATTCCAG
The DNA here is from genome assembly GCA_963968475.1 of uncultured Candidatus Poseidoniales archaeon. Taxonomy (GTDB): domain Archaea; phylum Thermoplasmatota; class Poseidoniia; order Poseidoniales; family Poseidoniaceae; genus MGIIa-L2. Next base: position 4,525 of record CAXAHE010000025.1, read on the forward strand.
TCGTAAAGACAAGTTCACCTTGACCGAAACCTTCTGCACCGAAAAGAGTCCCTTCAAATCTGCCTCCATCAGCAAGAAGGAGAAGTCCTTCTCCAGAGGCTCTTTTTGGAAGAGTGGATTTGTCGAGAAGAGCATCAGCAGCATCCGTAAAGCGAGGCGGTACCTCCACACCACGATTAAATGAGCCTGGGGCAAAGCCAGAACCCACGCGTACGCCCTTCGACATCACTGTTTGTCGAAAAAGACCATCCATAATGCTTGGGTTCGGATTCCAAGGAAATGTTAACCCACATTTACTCTGAACGAGTGTCCAAGACATCCTTTCCAGTTAGGCTCGGATTGATGATTAATTCTCCACCTTCCAGATTCCTTTCAATCGCCGCACTACCATACCAACCATCAAGGAAAAGAGCCAAAGCAGCCACTTCGGAATGTGGTTGATTTCCAACAGCTAGATTGTATTGAGAAATTTGGAACACATCGGACGGAACTTTTGCTCCTCCGACGATCACAACAAGAGGACGATCACGACGAATGGTGGGGGTTACGTCTCTGAAAGAAGCACCATACATCGTCAAATGGACTGCTACACCAGGTGGATTACCATCAATCCCTTGAGTGACAAAACGACGAAGCCAAGCCATTGGGCTCTTGATATGCTTGATTTCCATGTCACCACCAAATCGTTGATTGACCGACGAGATATTCTCCTGCATCTTCTTGTCTTCATCACCCGAAAAGAGGAAACTTTGAGCTCCAAGTGCACGGGCAACTAAAGCAAGATGCGTCGTAATTCTTGGATCTCTTCCAAGGCGATAACCGAGACGTAGAATTGTAACACCATGTTCGGACATAAAGCGGCCTTGCAGACATCATTGATGAATGGTGAGGTTCAATCATCCGAGTTAGGCATCTGACTCGTTTCTGAAGCACGTGATGGAGGCATCAACTCAATGTTCTCATGGGCTTCAAGGAATCGCCTCAACCAAAGAAGAAGAGAAGCATCAACAATCAAATGACCACCATAGATAACCCCGAGCGAAACAAGAGATAGGCGACCAGTCCTCCATAGCCCTGATTCAAGACTCAAAGTATCTGAAAGCAAAGCAGTGACAATTGGCTCACCGACGTACAAGGCTACGAAGATGATCATGACACCCGAAATGATTGATGGCACAAGTGAACCAAGTTCCCTGCTAAAATCTCCAAATACAGAATAAAGAAATGCCAAAACCATGACTAACAACGCAACTTGATTGAAATCGAGGCCAAGAAATTCAGATACTCCAACGTCCATGTCGTCTGAGCCGGAACTGATGAGTAGCCACCAGAAAAGAAGTGATACTGTAATGATTCCAGCGCCCCATTTTGCTCTACTTGAGAGCATATTGAAGATTGCCGGTTTGTCGAAGATATTCATTCGTAGTGCAAGTCGCTCAGCCAATTCCATGTGAGCTTCGCTTATGTTCGACTCGACATCAACATCATCATGTCCACTCATAGAATGGTTGTTTTCTAACTCGGACATGCAAATCCCTTGAGCATGAGCCCTTATGAATCCATCCGTCATCGGATGCCTGATGGCCAAAACAGTTCGACCCTTTTCTCTCCGCCGAGAAGCGCATAGTCCCGGAATAATGGGCATTCTTAATGCCACCCCGGATTCATTCCATGGCCCTTCAAGGCAAGCATCTGTAGAGGAAGCAATTGTCAATGGATTGATGATGATTCAAAACGGTTCAGAGATTATCGACATCGGTGGAGAAAGCACACGCCCTGGTTCAGAACCAGTGACCATAAGAGAAGAAATCGAAAGAACCATTCCGATTATAGAAGGAATTTGCCAACAGGCTGTTCATCCAAAAATTTCAATCGATACAAGAAATGTAGAAGTTGCGAGAAAAGCAATTCAAGCAGGGGCATCGATGATCAATGATGTATCTGGATTAAGAGATGATGCAATGAAGAATCTTGTGCTTGATAGTGGAGTCCCTGTCTGTATTATGCATATGCTTGGAGACCCAAAAACGATGCAAGCAAATCCTGTTTATTCGAATGTTGTCGAAGAGGTATGCAACAAACTTCATCAAAAAGCCACCGAACTTATCGATGCTGGCCATCCAGCAGAACGGATTTGCCTAGACCCTGGAATCGGTTTTGGAAAAACCCTCGAGCATAATATTCAGTTACTGAAGGCTCATGAGACCCTCCGAGGCGAGCATAACCTTGCGATACTTTGGGGCGTATCTCGAAAGTCGATGATTGGCCAGATTACCGGGCATGAACATTCAGAAGACCGTTTGCATGGAACGCTAGGAATAGCCGCTTATGCACAGCAGGAAAACATCGATTGGCTTCGAGTACATGATGTGCAAGCACATACTGACTTACTATCTGTGATGCGGAAAATGGATTAGTTTACGCCGCCGCCAATAAATCCAGCAGCTGCAAACCAGGCCCCGAGCATACTGCCGAGGTTCGTCAAAGCCGTAACTAACAAGACGCGTCCCGCAGGATTACTCCAGAACCCACCAATCGATGTACCCTTGAGAAATTGTTGAAGATCTTCTGCAGTTGGTTCTGCGATTTTAAGTTGAACATATCCCGCAAACCAACCAGCAGCTAAGGCTGGATTGAGAGAGGTGATTGGACTTGCCAATGCTGCTGTAAGTATTGCAAGCGGATGCCCTCGAGCGATTATACAACCTATTGCTGCAAACACGGCATTGAATAATGTCCAGATAGTCAACATTTTTACAATATCAATCGAATCATTATTCCATAATGACAAGCCAACGAGACCCATTACGATAAGCGGTATAGCAAACGGAAGAATCTTGCTCACAATCCCTCTTTTTGGAACAATCGATAATTCAGTCATTTCGACCTCGTTGAGTGGAACGTACTCTTCGAGAGTGCGAGCAATTCCTTTCAAATGTCCAGCACCAACGACAACTAGCATCTTTCCATCCGTTTTTGATTTCATAATCTTTTCAGCAATGTATCGATCTCGTTCATCAATGAGTACTTCTCCAGCACCAGGTGAAAATTCTTTCAACTCATCCATCATCGAAGAGAGAAGGTCTGAATCTGAAAGCAATTCTTCGAGATCCACATCATCTTCAAGTTCCTCTTCATCTCCAAAAAGAGAGAATAACAATCGGAAGCGCTCTCTCCACTTCATTTTCTTCCAAGCTCGCTTCATCGTAACTTGTATGTCTCTGTCAACAAGGGCAAACTCAATGTTCGCAGCCTTGGCCATTTCAACGGCTGCCAGAAGTTCAGCACCAGGTTCTTGACCTTCATTCAAACCCATTCGCCTTTGTTCTGCACTCAACATGGCTTGCATCAGAACCATAGGGGCTTTCCCTTCTTTGATGACTCTAAGCAAGCCTTCTTTGTCAAGGCGGCGTCCTTCAACCAAGGCATCATGTCTCGATTTGCAAAGTTCAACACCAACTACTTCTGGTTGATATTCCGATATTTGTGATTTCACAGCCTCAACTGATGCAGTAGCTACGTGAGCAGTTCCCAGTAATCTCAATGTTGGTGACACATCGATGTATGGAGTGGAAGAAGTCATGATGATGCCTCCTGAGAGAATATATTACGGAGTTGTTCAGCCATAGTACGGAGTATTTCTTCACCTTTTGATTCGATATCAGCAAACTCCTCAAAACCAAGAGATTCAAACTGAATCTGACCCCCTGCGAGTCCTTTGTGGCCTCCGGCCTGTCCGTCGGGGAAGTGCTTGGATAAGGATAAGCCCAAATGTACATTTTCTCTCCGGCTACGTGCAGAAAGCAATACTTTGTTTCGTCGAATACCATACACAACAACAACTTCAGTTTCTTTTGTCGCGAATAAGAAGTCAGCAACTTGAGATAGATCATCTCGACTCTTAAGGTGAGAAATAGGTGCCAGAATGAGTGTTCCTTCATGCTCTTTATTCGCTAACGCTTGCGTAAATGTATCAAGGGTATATTGATTCTTTAGCGGCGCTTCTATAGAAGTAAGAAGTTCGGAATCAACCCATGTGTTAAGCCACATCAATGCACGTAAATCCACTGGATTGAAGGACCGAGTGAATGAAAGCGTGTCTGTGCGAATACCAAATGAAAGAGCAGTCGCGAGACGGGGCGTCATATCGACACTCATATTCATTAACAGATTAGCAATTAAGGATGATGTTGCTGAATATTCAGGGCGTAGAAAAGCAACATCAGCTGAAACAGGCTTATCTGAACTGTGGTGATCTATGATGATATGAGGTACGCATTCCTCTGGCAAGATATTGTTAGCACCTGGTTGATGGAAATCAACAGTTACGATACAATCTGCTTCATTGAGAACATCATCCAGTTCCCAATCAAGAATAATCCGACGAAGCGGAATCTCTAGCAGCCGAACCATCGCTTGATTTTGTTGATGCTCGATCAGACCCCCATGGTAAATTGTAGGTATGTGATCAAGTGAGGCACAGACTGCTTCCATGGCAAGAGCTGATGCTAAAGCATCAGGGTCGGGATTATCATGACAAAAGATTGCAACTTTGGATTCCTTCGGTAAACCTTTGAGATACGTTTCAAGGACCTTTGCACCAGCATGTCGTTCCCAAGCACGAATCTTTTCTCGATAAGCAGCAGCAATAATTTCCGTTGTATCAATACCATCAACTGAATCATCAATACCTTCTGCTTCAGTCGTAAGAAGAGGTACATCTGGCCATCGATCTCGAAGGGCGGCCAAAGGAACTGAATCGCTCAGCACATTTGCATCGACTAGAATGACTGCTGTTGGATGATGCCCACTATCTGGTAATTCTGTAGTAAGCATTGGAGAAGGGAGTGGAAGTACTTCGCATTCACCTACGTCCTCAACAATTCCCATGTGGGATGCTAGCCCAACGATTCTGGTAAGACGTCTCTTAGAACACCAACGAGCCAACTCTATGGCAAGAGAACTGTGACCAATTACGAGGAACATCAACGACTCTCCATACAATCAACTTGAGTTGACTTGTTTGAATCCTTACGCTCAAAAAGAGACTTGAACGTTCTCTCGCTCGATACCTTTCACTTCGAACAGGTCTCTGCGGACGCAGCTTTTCATTCCAGCAACGAAGTTTGTAGGAATCATCTGAATAGCAGCATTGAAGTTTGTAGCAGATGCATTGTAGAACTCTCTTCGATCGGCGACTTGGTTTTCTAAAGCAACGAGTTGCTTTTGGAGTTCAAGGAAAGATGCGTTTGCTTTCAAGTCAGGATATTGCTCAGCGACCATGTTGATTCGCGGAATGAGCCCAGCGAGTGTGCTTTCTGCAGCACCAACGCCTTTGACATCGCCTTGAGCCAAAGCACCTGCAGCAGCTTGGCGTGCTACTGCAAAGGCATCGAAGATTTCTTTTTCGTGGGCTGCATATCCCTTAACGGTGTTAACAAGGTTTGGAATCATATCGTAACGCTGTTTGAGCAATACATCGATATCAGCCCAAGATTTGTTAACATTCTCTTCAAGTCGAACCAATCGATTCCAAGTTGAGAAGACCCAAATTAAAATGACAAGAAGGACAAATCCTCCAACCACAGAACCAATTATCATTGCAGACATGGTCTTTGCACAGGCGCAAACCATATCAAAGTATAGCAAAACTCCGCTGATATGATATGTCGAAACAATATCCAACAAACATGGACGCCTTGACCATAGCCCTTGTCTTGGCAGGCAGTGCGTCTATTGGGTTCTTATTCGCTCCACTCGGATTAGGCGGAGGGCTACTTTTCGCCCCACTTCTTCACTATGGTGCTGGTTGGGAAATCGATGGAGCCTTATTGATCGTTTCACTCGGCTTATCGGGAACTGTTGCGTATGGTTCCGGATTGCGTCACCGAAAAGAAGGTTTTTATTCGGACCTCCGCCTAAAAGAAGGCCTGCTGGGAGCCATTCCCGGGGCAATATTGGGCGTCATCATAGTTGCATCCTTGAGTGGCTCACTTGATGTTCTCTTCAAGACCCTAAGCCTGATTTTTGTCTCATGGGCAATCATCAAAACGCTGCGTACTCGAAGCAAAGAGAATTCAACACAAGAGAATCCATCAAAAACCCCTTTGCGCATTGGTGTTGGAATAGGAGGAATGTTGTCATCCGTTCTCGCAATAGGAGCGGGGGCAATCTACGTCCCTGTACTCAGAACATACGGTTCTCTTCCTTCACGGACAGCCATCGGAACCAGTCTCCACTTCATGATGTGCGTAATTCCCCTCTCCATTATTGCTCATTTATTCGCTTTGGAACAGGGGCAATGGAATGTCCTTGAAGAAAATATTATTCTCATATTGATGCTACCAGTTGTGGTAATCACTGCAGCAAATATCGGAGCACGAGTTGGAATCGCCAAAGTTTCAGAACAGCGTGTTATGCAAGTTTTCGTTGCAATCCTTTTCATTATAGGAATACGGTATTCTATTGATCTCATCGACCGAGTGCTCTAAGCGGGTTGAACAATTCCTTCAAGAGAATATGGCTTGATTGATTTCATCACGAGTTACGAGACAAAACTCTCCCTCATCAAGGTTAAAATCGTCCAACTGCATACCTTCAGTACCAAGGCGATGCAGTTGAGTAACGTGGTTATCAAGTGACGTAAACATCCTTCGAATCTGACGTTTCTGGCCTTCATCAATGGTGAGTATGGCACATGCCTTGTGTTCCAATTCAATGATTGCTGGACGAGTTCTAAACTCTTCACGAGAGCCATATTCTACAACTGAAACGGATACACCTTTTCGTATCGATTCGAGTTGTCGTTCAGTAATTTTTGATTCGGTTTCAACCCGATACGTTTTCCTTATTTTCTTATCAGGATCTGTTATTGAATGGACTAATTTCCCATCAGTTGTAACCAAAAGAAATCCCGTTGTCTCTTCATCAAGCCTTCCAACGGTGACTAGAGTCTCATAGACTGATGGATCTACTGCATCTCGAAAGAGTTCATACACAGACGTTTTGTTCAGTTCCAGTTCCTGAGAATTTAATCGCGAACAGATATATCCAGCAGGCTTGTTAAGAAGAAAATACAAATCATTGGAAGGGAGGAATAATTCAGTACCCCTGTATTTCACAGATCGTTTAGCTGGGTTGAATTCGTAAGCAATATTCTTGACGATTGAGTCATTGACCGTTACATCTCCATCCCAAATGGCTTTTTTGACATCCCCTTTGGATGAAAACTCTCCGCATTTTGAGAGGAATTGATGGAGCCGAATCTTCATTAAACAGCGGTGAACTTGGTTTGTTCATAGCAGTTCCTCTACGAAAGGGGATTTAATTCCCTTCAACAGCTCTTAACTCGAGCAGGATAACATCGAGCAGCCAACTTTATGACGAGCCCATTCTGGTCGTTTCTGGAACCACTTCTCTTCAAATTCGACTTGTTCATCGTATGGATTTTTGAGCAACGTATAGAGTTCCTCACAAACGGAAACATCTCCTGATTCCGCAGCATCAATGGCTAACTGCGCCATCCAGTTTCTCAATACATACTTCGGATTAGAAGAACGCATAGTATCTCTATTGGGACTAGAATCGACTCGCTCCCACCATACTGAAAGCCACACATTCCATTTATCGGCAGGAATTGTACTGACATCATAGAATGCATCGGATAAAGAAAGAACTGTTGGTTCTTGAATCGAAGAGAGTAATCGGAAAAACAACGTCATGTCTGTTTCAACCAGTTGAAGCAGTTCATTGAGATCTCGAACCAATGATTCATCATCGCTTCTAAATTCGTCTAAACCAAGTTTAGAGGCCCACATTTCATTTTGAAACGTGGAATAGGCATTTGTGTATTCATCGAGTACATTATGCAATAGTTCTGGTTCATCCATAAGAGGGACCATGGCTTCAAGCAAACGAGCAACATTCCATGCACCAATTTGTGGCTGTTGACCATATCGATAGCGTCGAGTACGCAAATCCGTTGTATTTGGCGTCCATCCAGGATTATAATCTTCCAGCCAACCATATGGGCCATAATCAATGGTAAGACCATGAATTGACATGTTGTCCGTATTCATGACTCCATGAACAAACCCAACTCTCATCCAGTGAGAAATCATCAAAGCCGTTTGTTCTGCAACATGATTCAGCCATATCACTCGCCCTACATCATTGGTCACATCATGCCCAGGGAAGTGATGTTTCACTGTATGCTCAAGTAACGACTTGAGCGTAGGTATGTCGCCCATGGCTGAATGGATTTGAAAACTTCCAAAACGTATGAAACTTGGAGCAACTCTGCAAACAACTGCCCCCGGTTCATGTGCTTGATTACCGTCATACATCATATCGCGTAGAACCATTTCTCCTGTTGAAACCAATGAGAGGGCTCGTGTGGTGGGAACACTAAGATGATGCATTGCTTCACTGCATAGGAATTCTCGAATCGAAGAACGCAAGACTGCTTTTCCATCAGCAAATCGAGAATAGGGAGTCGATCCCGCTCCTTTCAGTTGTAATTCTAACACTTCATTGGCCAATTGAACTTCACCAAGGGTAATGGCTCTTCCATCACCAAGTTGGCCGGCCCAATTACCGAATTGGTGACCGCCATAGCGTTGTGCATAGGGATCCATTCCACCAGTGACTTGGCCTCCGCCAAGCACAATCTCATCCAATGTATCAAGACCCAATTGACTTGCCATTTCAGAAGACGAGAGCAAGAGTTCAGGATTTGGAGCCGGAGTAGGCTCTACTCGAGACCAACAGGCTTGTGGAACTTGACGTGCACGCCCACCAATTTCAGAATCCCCTGGCGTTTCATCGAGAAAACGACGAACCCAAGTGAGTGATTCAAGGGTGCCCATACACAACTGACCGATGGTCAAGATTTGAATGTGTCACTCCAACCAGAAGGTCAAGCTTGGAATCCAGGGAAGTACTGTGCCGTAAAACTTGCAGCAGATTCTGAAGGATAGCCTTGAGCAATGAGTCCGTTGTAGTATTCTCTTGCAGGGTCAGGTTGAGGCACTGGCGGTGCAACAGCAGCCTGAGCATAGGTCTGAGTTGGAATCGGTTGAACATACGGATTCTGTTGAGCAGCAGGCATAACCACTTGCTGTTGCATTGGTTGATGCATGGCAACATCTGGAATTTGCTTAACCATCTCATTTCCTTTTCGAGTCATCATGAATCCAAGACCAACAAGAATGAGAACAATAAGGCCGTAAACTCCGAGCATCATCGGACTAGCGAAGAAGTTCTCCTCGTCAGATTTTACTGGTTCTGGTTCAACGAAGATGTGTGTAAACGGATCATCGATGTATGCATCTGCTCCATCAGCGAGCGTCCAGTTTGCATCTGGGTCTGAATAACCATCTCGATCTGTATCGGGGCAGCCAAATCGGTCGGATTCTGAGAATCCAGAAACATTCGGGCAGCTGTCGCCTTCAAATCCAGTCAGTTCATCCCCATACCCATCGCCATCGGTATCAAACCATTGTGTTGATTCAAGTCTAAACTCATCTGCACCATTGACAACTGTCCATGAGATTTCAGGGTCTGAGCGACCATCACCATCGGTATCGGTACAACCCAAGCGATCTATGGTCGAATTTCCAGCTATGTTTACGCAACCATCGGGATTGACACCAGATTGATTGTCTCCATAGCCATCACCATCTACATCGATCCATTGTGTTGCTTCTCCTGGGAAGGCGTCTTGCACATCCCACCATCCGTCCCCATCAGAGTCAGGACAGCCGAGAATTCCATTTTGCCAACTCGCACCGAGTTGCATTGGACATGCATCCTGATCAGTTGCACCTGAGATGAGTACACCAACCCAATTCTCTGGTCGATCAAACCAAGTTCCGTTCCCATAATTGTCACCAAAGCCATCCTCATCAAAGTCCGACCATTGAGTGGCATCACTAGGGAAAGCGTCTGCTCCACTGTCAACACCCCACCCTGCAGTAGGAGTAGAAAGACCATCACCATCGGCGTCAACGCAACCAAATCGATCAACGGTAGAAGTTCCAGGAGTCTCTGGGCAAGCATCAGCAGGGGTGCTGCCAAGGTTATCTCCATAACCATCGTCATCAGAATCACTCCAAACAGTTGGGTCAGTAGGTAGATCATCGATTGTGTCTGCCCACCCGTCTCCATCACCATCTGGACAGGCATTAAGACCACCAGCAGTGGAGTTTCCTGCTTGGTTTGGACAGTCATCAGTGGTATCTGACCACATATCACCATCTGAGTCGAGACATCCGTCTGTCCCCATGGTGGAGGTTCCAATCACTGTTGGACAATCATCAGCAGCATCTTCAAATCCGTCTCCATCATCATCTGTATCTTCATCAGAATCTCGGCAACCATCGCCGTCAAGATCTGTTGTTGAATCAGAAACCCATGTTGGGCGAGGTGGAGAAAAACTGGTTCTCGGACATGTGTCGTCGACATCGAGAACGCCATCGTTGTCGTCATCATTATCTTCGGATGTATCATCCTTGCACCCATCATTATCCCAATCAGTTGAAGAAGCTGGGTCATTAAAATCACGAGAACTCGTCCAATTGAATTCCCCGCCACGAGGACAATTATCAGGGAAATTATCAGTCAATCCATCGTTGTCATCATCAGAATCACAAGCATCCCCTTGTGAATCTCCATCAGTGTTTGCTTGATTGGAATTCGGAACAGTTGGGCAATTATCTGGAGCAGAGTCTAACACTCCATCGCCGTCTGTATCTTTGAGAGAAGAAGGATCAAAAACCCAAGCATAGAGGTCATAGTTACCTCCAGATGAAATCTGTTTACCTTTGTGTGTCATAGAGCCTGTGAATGCACCTGCCAATCCAATATAATCCGAATTGTTCAATGCCATAGAGAATACATAGTCATATCCCGAACCACCAATTCGTTCAATCCAGTCTACCGCTCCATTGGGTGAAAGGCCAACGGCAAATCCGTCAACATTCTGATTTGAGAGTGATTTCGAACCAGCGTAAAATGTGGCAGTGAGATAACCACCAAAGACAACTCCGCCGTTGGAAGTAACTGCCATTCCTTGTGGCTGGTCTGTTGAACTTGTACCTGAAACAGTTGCCCAACTATTTGCTTGATTTGTGGCACTTTTAGCAATGAAAATATCAGTTCCACCGTAAGCAGCAGTCGCTGTCCAACCACCGCTCGACAGAGTCCCTCCAAAGGTTCCTGAGAGGTAAGTATCACCGCTTCCACTTACTCTAATCTGCAAGACGAGGGTTTCTTGATTGGGTGTACCCATTCCAGTTGTTCCTAAGACAGCAGCATTCGCATCAATTTCTACAATCACTGCATCTGCTGTTCCTACTGCAATGTAAGTACTTGACCCCCATTGAGAAATACTATTGGTTGCTGTTGCTATTTTGACACCATTTGATGGAGTAATCGCCATATCGAAAACGCTGTCTGTACCAATGCCGCCACCATAGATGACCCAACTAAGTGTTCCTTGATTCCCATCATATTTTGCAACATAGACGTCTTGGCTTGTGGCATTAAGACTCATACCACCAAAATCAGTTTCTCCTTGGAACGTTCCAGTAACGAAAAGATCACCCATCATATCGACCTGCATAGCAGTAGTACGACTGTTCTCACCAGTTCCGTTAACTAACGTCGTGAAGCCTTTCGCCCACATCCAGTTACCTGTTGGATCCGCTTTGGCAATAAATCCTTCAAGATGGAAACCTGCATTTGTGTTGGAGATGAGCGTATTAGGATTTGGAGGACCAAAGGCTATTTCACCGTAGAAATATCCTGAAACAAAGATTTCACCGGCCATTCCAATTGCAATATCTGAGATAAAAGAAAGCCCACCGCTTCCATAATTATGATCAGCACCTACAAGATTTGACCAAACACCTTGATCATCCATAATGCCAAGGAAGAATTCCCCAATCCCGTTGTTTTGGCGATAAGGAGAAGTCGGATTGAGCGTTTTTGTGCCATATGTTAGAGTTGAGTTGAATTCAGAGCCTACAACCCATCGACCATTGGGGAGAGCTTCAATATGATCTCCGAATTCATTGTTGGCACCACTTCCAGCAGTGAGAATAGATGCACTTGAGGAACGAGCTGATGTGAACAGAGGTTCATTGAAACTCAGATCTTCTTCTGGTAGCACGTCTGCAGGAACTGGTTGAGGTATTGCCAGAAGCGATGTCAGCATAAGTGCTGTCAAAAGTAGGGCTGTTGCTGCATTAAGATGCGTGCGCATGTTCAACCCATGTCCTTAACAGACATCAAGCCTTTCATTTGTCGAGTAGACAAATCAGGACATATTGTCATCGAGTTGAAGCAATTCACTATCGCCTGCATCAAGAATACAGAGTGTTGAGATAGGGAATGGCTTACCACAAGCGACACCAAGGTCACGGTTGACAATATGTGCTTGATGCACAGTCACTTCAGGGTGTTTCGCCCGAAGGCCATCGATGTACTCTGATGGGCAGTTAGCGGCAATGACCACCAATCTTGCATCTCCTCGTGCGCAAGCAGCGAGAGTTTGTCGTTGTCCAAATAGTAGGCTACCAGTTGTTATTGCTGTTTTTAATTGTCGGCTTAGATCCATTTTACTTCCTCCATTCTCCACATGTGTTTCTCATGGTTGAAATCATTCTTCAGGGATATAGAACAACTCAACACTGCCTGTTCCCAGGGAAATTGGTTGTCCAACGATAATGTTCTCTGCAACACCGGTAAGACGGTCTGTTTCACCGATGATACCAGCCTTAAGCAAGTGGTTTACAGTGACTTCGAAAGCAGCACGAGCAAGAATACTGTGCTTTGTTCCTGAAACACCGTGTCGACCAATCGCACGTACTTCACCTTCAGAGGTCATCACGTCAGCAACCATGAGCAGGTGGCGAACGTCGACTTCAAGACGAG
>CAXAHE010000026.1:0-17199 GCA_963968475.1 uncultured Candidatus Poseidoniales archaeon
CAGAAGCAATGCGTGAAATTTCATCACGTCTTGAAGAAATGCCTGGTGAAGAAGGGTACCCAGCGTATCTTTCATCACGAATTGCAGAATTCTACGAACGTGCTGGACGTGTTGAAACCAACAATGGCGACGATGGATCAGTTACTGTTATCGGTGCTGTAAGTCCACCTGGTGGAGATATTTCTGAACCAGTTTCACAAGGTACACTTCGTATCGTTAAGGTATTCTGGGGATTGGACGCAGGTCTTGCAAGACAACGTCACTTCCCTGCAATTAACTGGTTGAATTCATACTCGTTGTACCCTCAGAGTTTGAATCAATGGTTCCGAGATAACATCGCTCAGGACTTCCCTGAAATAAGAACCCAAATCAGTGGTCTCTTACAAGTTGAATCTGAACTGCAAGAAATTGTTCAGTTGGTTGGTTCTGACGCATTGCCAGTCGATCAGCAACTCACTCTTGAAGTCGCACGTATGATTCGAGAATACTTCTTGCAACAAAACGGATTCCACGAAGTTGATGCATTCTGTGACATCAATCTACAATACTCCATGTCGAAAGCCATTCTAAGCTTCCAAGAAGCCGCAAAGAATGCTATGGCAGCAGGTGCACAACTCAACGACGTTGTCAATATCCCTGCTCGTACTGCGCTTATGCGTGGTCGATTCGAAAAGGGATATGTCGATACAATCGAATCCATGGTGAAAGACATGGTCGATGAAATCGCTGCTACCGTGGAGGAAAACTGAGGACGTGAAATTATGACAGGAAAGGAATATCGAACCATTACAGACGTAAAAGGGCCACTCGTGTTCTTGAACAAGACAGAGCCAGTGGCATTTGGTGAAATCGTCAGCCTACGACTTGCTGATGGAAGCATCAAGAACGGACAAGTTCTTGATACATCAGACGATCTGGTTATTGTCCAAGTTTTCGAAGGAACTGCAAAGATTGACCGAACAGCTGGTGTTACATTCATGGGGGATGTTTTCAAACTCCCTGTAAGTACTGACCTTGTTGGACGTATTCTCGATGGTGCAGGACGCCCAAAGGACGGTGGACCGGACATTGTTGCAGAAGAAAACGCCGATATCATCGGGGCTGCAATCAATCCATTCAGTCGACAAAGCCCGCACGATTTCATTCAAACTGGAATTTCAGCTATTGACTGCTGTACAACACTCGTCCGTGGACAAAAGTTACCGATTTTCTCGGCTTCTGGGCTTCCACACAACGATATTGCACTACAGATTGCTCGACAAGCGAAACTCCCAGGCAGTGACGAACAATTTATTGTAGTATTCTGCGCAATGGGTATTACTGCTGAAGAATACAATTTCTTCCGTGCAGATCTTGAACGAACTGGTGCTCTCGAAAATGCGGTTTTGTTCGTCAACCTTGCTGACGACCCTGCTGTTGAGAGAATCATTACACCACGTCTTGCTTTGACCGCTGCTGAATATCTAGCATTCGAGCATGATTACCACGTACTTGTTATCTACACAGATATGACAAACTACTGTGATGCACTTCGTCAAATTGGTGCAGCTCGTGAAGAAGTTCCTGGACGACGTGGATATCCTGGTTACATGTACACTGACCTTGCAATGCTCTACGAGCGTGCTGGTATCGTTAAGGGCAAGAAAGGATCGATTACTCAATTCCCGATTCTAACAATGCCTGGTGACGATATTACACACCCGATTCCTGATTTGTCTGGATATATTACTGAAGGACAGATTGTTATCTCTCGTGAATTACATCAACAAGGTATCTATCCGCCGATCAACGTTCTTCCATCTCTTTCTCGATTGATGGGATCCTGTATCGGGGCAAAGACAACTCGTGAAGATCACAAGTCTGTCTCTGACCAAATGTATGCTGCGTATGCTCAAGGCCGTGAACTTCGTGGTCTTGTTGCTATTGTTGGTGAAGATGCACTCAATGAGCGTGACAAGCAACTGCTTGACTTCTCTGGTGTATTCGAAGACCGTTTCCTACGTCAATCTCGTGATGAAGACCGTTCTATCGAAGATACATTGAATCTGTGCTGGGAACTTATGGCATCAATCGATACCAAGTACCTTGTTCGTCTTGACCAAGATTGGATTGACAAGTACCATCCTGAGAACCGCTCCTGAATACTGAGGTGAATAAATGGCGCTTGACATCAAACCAACCCGAAGCGAGTTGATTAAACTCAAGGGTCGCATCAAGCAGACCAAAAACGGATACAAACTTCTGAAAATGAAGCGTGATGGTCTTTTCCATGAATTCCGTCAACTTCTATCTGTAATGATTGAAGCGAAGAAGGAAATTACTGAAGCATATCGACTTGCAAAACAACGTATCGATCTTGCTAACGCAATTGAAGGCGGTCTTGCAGTTCGTGCTGCAGCAATCGCTAACAGCGCTCATCCTGAGGTCGAAGTTGAACGAAGAAACATCATGGGTGTTGTCGTTCCTTCCGTCAGCGGTACCAATCTCAAGTCAACATTTGCAGAACGTGGTGTTGGTTTCATTGGTTCATCACCATACATCGATGAAGCAAGCGATACATTCAGTGAATTGATTGAGAAGATTGTTACAGCTGCAGAAATGGAAGCGACTCTAAAGCGACTTCTCGAAGAGATTGAAGCAACAAAGCGTCGTGTCAATGCGCTCGAATTCAAGGTCATTCCAGAACTTGAAGAAGCAAAGGTATTCATTCAACTCAGACTTGAAGAAATGGAACGTGAAGAAACGTTCCGATTGAAGCGATTCAAGAATAAGTGATTCTTCCAATTGCCTGTCTAAAGGGCATGATTGATGGGGGAGTTATGACCAGCATAAACTACAAGGGGGGAGTTTCAACGTATGTCTGATTCAAAAGATACTGATTTAATACCTCTTTCTGCACATAAAAATACGTGGACTCAACGTGATTTGCTTGCGAGTATTATCAGTCGATACATGACTGTTAAATCCCATCTTGGAGGTCTCTGGCCAACTTGGGACGTCGAGGCAGAACATCTTGACAAACGCTTAATCGAACTGAACAGTTATCTCGAGAAACTCGGTTGGATGGCACGTTTACGACGGGGTGATCTCAATCAACTCACTGCATTGCCACTTCCTCACGGGCAATTCCCTGGAAAAAGAATCCACATGTATATGTGGATTGCTTCGATCATAACCGTTCTCATTTCTGGCGTTCGTTGGATGGATTCCGGTAGACCAGAAGGTGGTTGGTTCATTGAATCAGTCTATCTTGATGCATTCATTGGATATGTAGTGCCAATTCTATTCACTTTAGGACTTGCCTCCTTTGTACAAGCGAAGATTTCATCGCATTATGGCGTTCGCAGTGGGCATATTTTGCCAATACCAGATCCTTCGATACTTCTTTGGCTCTTCTCAGGTCTATCTGCCTCCTATTTCATCTGGCCGTTTGGGATCTTCTTCATACCAACGTTGCCGAGAATGGATGCTCGTCCTTGGCCAGATCGTAAATCGTTAGCTTACTCTTCACTCAGTGTTCCCCTGGTTATGCTGTTAAGCGGATTCATCTTCTGGACAGTAGGGATATTCCTCTCATCCGACCCGTTCATACTCACGAGTGAACCCATGCGCCTTAATGCTCCATTCGTGATTGAACTCTTCGGATCAGGTTTCGACGAATACTTTGATATTCATCTGGATTGGAGTCATCCTTTCCTCTTTGCAGCAGCATATTTGACCTTAGTTGGATGGCTTCTTCTTCTCCCAATACCCACGTTCCCCGGTGGTAGATTACTTGTCTCTAGAATGGGGATACACGAGGCTAGAAGCTCAAGCACTCAAATTCTCATGTTTATGATTCTAATCACTGCAGCCTTTTTCATATTCAATGCGTTTGAAGGATTCACGATTTGGATTCCTATTCTTGCAGTAGTCCTTCCATTGTTATTGTTTATTGGCGGAGATCCTCGGATTCCAGTTCTCCTTGACGGTGATGTACCGCTTGATGAAGAATCGCATCGCAGTCTTGGCATCATTCTTTTTGTCGCGCTTCTTTTCGCAATTCCTCCCGAATTCCCTCTTGAACCCATTGATCGATGGGATTCGGATTTAAAATACACAATCGAAGATGCAGAATCTGCTGAATTGATTGGAGACTTCTGGAACTCAACTCAAACCATTATTTTGTCAAATCCTTCAATGCAAGCAGATACTTACAAAATATCAATCGCTTCAATATCGGAGTCAGATTGGAATTCTAAATTATCTTGCGAATCTACGAATTGCGAAGGGGTTCTTGATTCAGATGCTTCACTTTCCATCACAATAGATTTCAGCCATGGGAATTCATCGATAATGCCAACGTATCTCGTCTATGAACTTGGGCTTGAACTTGGAGATGAACAATTCTTGGAATCTTTCACGCTTTATCCTAACTTGAATTCATCAGTTGGTTCCGAATGGAGTTACCTTCGAACTGAATCGAGTGTCCTAACCTGTCTTCCAGTTCATATTCTTGAAGATATGACTGCATCTGCTTCATTGCCGAGTTTGGATGCCCAATGGGCGTCATATCTGTGGTTTGATGGTGAAGCAGGCCTGGAAACAGAAGTTGGCTGGCAATCTGAATCAATATGCTTAGAGAGTAATGATCAATCGCTAACAGATTCTCTTTCAACCGAATTAGGTGTCGTTGAATTCGATGGTAATCTGTTTCATGTTGGTTTTGATAAGACATGGCCACATGTTGTCTCTGCTTCTGAAGAAGGCTGGTTGATTGATAATGAACTCGGCTGGGGTGCTCCGTTTGCAAGTGATTCAGGTTTACTTTACAAAGAAAATAGTAGCACATGTACTGGTAATGAATTCCTGAGCACACCACGACATTCAAACGCAACCAATTGGACATGGGACTTGAGTATTTGGCCTAGTCAAAAGATACCTGCAATCGATGAGAATGAATCTGTTCACGTCAAGTTCCCAAGCGGTCATTATTATCATTGCAACCTTGAAACATTAGAGCAAACGAAGTTTATGATTCAAGAGGGGCCTGACATCGTTCTCAAGATCGATGACCAAATCATCAGGCTTTGGGATGCGCCAATGAATAGTAGCAGTGACAACGTTGTGTTTTCACTCTACAATAGTAACAATGAATCTGTTCTTCTTCGCCATGAAACAAATGGGGATGCCCAATGGGATCTCTCATCTTTACCCAGCGCTTTACCCCAAGGTTGGACGCACTTCGAGGTACCTGTTCCAAGTGCTGAACATTCCACAGTTCAACTAATTCATCAAGATGGAGCAATAATGCTTCACTTCGGTGGCTACTTGGGGGGTTAGTGTGCGAATTGGAATCATTGGAGCTGGTTCAATCGGTTCCCTTGTTGCAGGATGCCTAGCCTCAACAGATAGCAACCTTCTTCTCTATGGGAGAGGGCTGCATGCTGCTGAATTAATGGTCAATGGATTGACGCTTTCGGGAGTAAAAGAGGATCAAATCGATGGTGGACGCTGGGAGGTTATTCCTTCTGAGCATCCTCTTCCTTCAACAGTTCACTCTTCCTGTGATGTTGTTATTTTCACTGGAAAACCTTCGACAGATTTGGAGTTCCTCGAGGTGGGTGGGCATCTCTTGAAACCAGATGGTATTGCATTTTCACTTTCGAATGGAATGGGATTCGAGGAAAAGATGGTTCATGCCTTTGGTGCAAATCGAGTCCTCTCCGCAACGACAACTCATGGGGCTTACAGGCCAACACCAGGTCATGTTGAGTGGGCTGGGAAAGGAGAACTCATGCTTGGATCATTTATCCACTCATATTCCTTTGAAGATTTCAAGCCACTTCTCTCTATTCTGAATAAATCAGGACTCGCTCCACGTTGGGTTGATGACGGTAGAGTGGCATTATGGAATAAAATGCTTCTAAACATTGCAATCAATCCTGTTGCAGCAGTAATTGGGAAAGAAAATTCTGCACTTCTTGAACCGATTATATTCGATTCCGTCGTAGCTCTTATGCTTGAAGGGGTAAAGATTGCAAGAATGGAAGGAATACGACTTGAGAACGATGAGCATCTTGTCAATCGTCTACGAGAAGTGTTGGTTCATACCGGTTCAAATTATTGCTCAATGTTACAAGATGTTCGGGCGGGAAGGCCAACTGAAATTGAAATCCTCAATGCTGAGATTTGTAGGAGAGGGGAGCGATTAGGTGTCCCTACGCCTTTGAATCAACTGATGACATCGCTTATTCGTCAATTGAGATGATGTCTTTATTGTAGTGAAGGCCTCTGTTTTCTGTTCGCTCATTTGCATCTTCGGCTACAAGCCGTCCAACCAGAATCATATTGCGAAGTTCCACAATTTCACGAGTTGGGATACTTGCTTTCCATATGGCATTAATCTCTTGCTCTAAGAGACTGAGGCGACGAATGGCTCGTTGTAGTCGAGAATATTTCCTCGAAATACCAACTTCAAATCGCATCGTCTGATTTAATGTTGTACGATCATGAGCAATGGGTCCATGTTCAGATAAGGTGTCGAGTCCATCAGATCTCCACTCAGGGAGTTTTCGAGGATTTGATTGAGGCTGATTTTCAATCAGATATTCTGAGGTTTGGTGAGCAAAAACAACTGCTTCCAACAAACTGTTTGAGGCTAGTCTGTTTGCTCCGTGCATACCGGTGCAGGCTACTTCTCCGATGGCGAATAGACCCGGAATGGTTTGATTATTTGTCGCAAGCAACGCTCTTCCATGAATGTCAACTTTCAGTCCACCGACCATGTAGTGTGCGGCTGGACCGACAGGTAATGGGTCCTTTCCAAGAGTTAATCCATAGGTCTCTAGACGTTCTGCGATCATTGGAAATCTATGTTTCAATCTCTCACTTTCGAGGTGTTCAGTCACAAGCCAGACATGCGACCTTCCAGTCTCTGCAAGTCTTTGATCGATTGCTCTGGCCACGATATCTCTGGTTGCCATCGATCCTTCTTTTGATGCTGTAAGTGTGAATGAAAGTTCAGCAGGGTCTTGTTTTTTATTTTTACACCATTCAGCATATCCGTCATGGTCAAGAAGAACTGCTCCTTCACCACGAAGTGCTTCTGTAATCAAAAAGGGTCGCTCGCCTTCCATCATTAGCGCTGTTGGGTGGAATTGAACATAAGCCATATTTTCTATGCATGCTCCTGTTCTATAGGCCATGGCAACACCATCTCCAGTTGCAACTGATGGATTTGTTGTCTTATCCCATAATTGTCCTGCGCCACCTGTCGCAAGGAGGACTGCATCCCCTGCAATCGTCTCGACGTTCCCAGAAGATTGATCCAATGCCCAGACTCCACATATTCCTTTTTCAGGAGATTTATGCTCT
Source organism: uncultured Candidatus Poseidoniales archaeon (assembly GCA_963968475.1). GTDB lineage: Archaea > Thermoplasmatota > Poseidoniia > Poseidoniales > Poseidoniaceae > MGIIa-L2. The sequence continues at coordinate 7,357 of CAXAHE010000026.1, forward strand.
CTCTGGATGAGGTCAATAGCTAATGTATTCGGTTTCATAGAAATATTTGGATGATGCTGTGCAGCATCGTTTAAAGCGCGCTCAATTTCCCTTCCAGTAGCATCTTTGGCATGGAGAATGCGCCGAGATGAGTGACCTCCTTCTTTGGCTAATTGGAATTCTCCAAGAGGGGTCTTCTCAAACTTTACACCGATTTCAAGTAAATCCTGAATACGTCCGCCTGCCTCTTCAACAACCATCTGGACAACTGATTTGTCGCACATACCATCGCCCGCGCGGAGAGTATCTGCAACGTGGCCAGCGATTTCGCTGACATTTGTTTTGTCAAGAATCGCTGCAATTCCTCCTTGCGCCCAATTCGTCGAGGAATCCTTCGGACGTTGTTTTGTTAGAACGGTAACCATCTGTCCTGCGTTCGCCAACCTTAGTGCGGCAAATAGGCCGGCGATTCCGGTACCGACGATGAGCACTCTTGGCATCGTCTGTTCCTAGTAGTCGGGGTTCTTGACAACATCGGTTTGTTCCTACGATACTCCTATTTGTTCCCGTCTCTAGGCTCGGTCTATGTTGCGTAAGTTGATTGGCCTAACTGGCTTGTTGACTCTCGTTTTTGTTGTTGCGAATGTCCACTTCGGGGCTATGGCGCCGTATGTGGTTGATGGCGCACCTAACTCTAGGCTTGATGTTCTTCGATTAGCTGACCCTGGATGTACGATCCCAGAAATGGAAAAGGAAATTTCTGAGACCGGTAACGCATTCTGTCTTTCCGAATCAGGTACTTGGGGTACAGCAGATATCATGCTCCTATGTTGGGGCTTGTTAATTGTAACAGCAGGGCGATTTAGAATGCCTGCCAACCCTAAACTTGCACGTAGAATACGTCGAATGATGATGATTTCAGGATCAATGCTCTTCGGATTGGCAATTCTCGATCGATTTGAATTATTGCCGACAGGAGCTAACTCAGAGTCTCTCTCGGATTTGATTCCATTACCGCTCTCGCCATGGCTTGTCCAAATTATCATGGCTGTTGTCGGGGCTCTCCTCCTTCGAGGTCCAAAGTATCACGTTTCTGAGTTTGAAGAGAACTACCGTTCTCTGGAGTCTGAACGTGAGAAAGAATTGAGAATGCAACAAGTGTTTAATCAAAAAGCACGTTCTATGGCAGCATCAAAAGAAGGCATTGCAAAGAGAAGCCGATTGTTGGATAGAGATGCTAGTCTTGTTCCGTTCAGGACACGAACCTCTCCACGAGTACGTGCAACCTGCCCATATTGCAAAGGTGGCGGTTGTAAAGAGTGCAGGATGGCTGGTGTCGTCTGAGATACGGCACCTTTTTTACTACTGCCAAACGGTTCCCGCAGACGTATAATCAACCTATTGTTTAAATCCCCTCGACGAACGGTGTTCGCGTTAAGGTCAGTGAAATATCTGGCAGAGGGATTGGGATGTTTCTAAAAGCACTTGAAATGGAGAACTTCAAATCGTTTCGTGGAGAGGTAGTAATACCTCTCGATCGTGGCTTTTCAGCGATTACTGGACCAAATGGATCTGGTAAGTCCAACTGTGGAGATGGCATCCAATTTGTATTGGGGCCTAAATCGACACGCACCATTCGTGCCCAAAACACAAAGCAATTGATGTTCAATGGGGCTGAAGGGTACAAACCTGCTCGTCATTGCACGGTAACATTGGTGTTCGGAAATCCTGTTCTCTCAAGCGGAAGACGACGTCTTCCTATTGAAAACGATGAAGTTCGCATGACTCGATCGATCCGATTGACCGCTTCCGATAACGTGGTTTCCTCATACTTACTCGACGGAGAAGAAAGTTCTCAGAAATCGTTCCATCGTTTACTCAATGCAGCAAATGCACGGCCTGATGGTTACAATATCGTACTACAAGGCGACGTAACGGGTCTTGCACGAATGACTCCAATTGAACGCCGCAGAGTTCTCGATGGAGTCGCCGGTGTAACTTCCTATGATGATGAAATTCGTAAAGCTAAGAAGCAACAGGACAACGTAGATTCCTATCTTGAACGGATTGGGATGCTTCAAGAAGAGCAACAAGTTCGTCTTAAGGAACTCTCTGAAGAGCGGAAGATTGCTGTTAAGGCTCAATCCATTACAGATGAACTCACTCTTTCCCGCTCTCAACGATATCAAGCCATGTACGCCAGTTTGCAATTTGAACTTCAACACCAAATCCAAGAACAACTGAGGTACGTAGAAGAAGCCTCAGTCTTAGAAGAAGAAGTCAAAGAAGGAAGTAAAACTCTTGTAAAACTTGATGATCGAATTGGCGAAATCCAAAAACAAATTGATGATTTACTCGGTGGAGACGGGAATGCCCTTTCCCAAGCCATTCACAGCCTGCGGGTTCAGGTTGACAGAGATAAAGATCGTATTGAAGATGCCAAACAAGCAGATGTTGATGATCATGAGGAACTTGAAACATCACTTGAACGCTACAATGAGGCTGCCAATGCCCTTGAAGTATTACTTGCAGAAGTTGAAACCAGTAAGTCTCAACTCGAAGAAAGCGAACGAATGTTGGCAGAGGCACAATCCGAAGAAGATGAAGTTCGTTCACTTCTCGAAGGGTCGGGTAAGACTAATGCTGAACTCAACAGAGCACTAGGTGATGCAATTACAGCCCTTGAAGAAGCCAAAAAAGCGGTCGCTGCAGCTCAATCAGAAGTTGATAGGACTGCAGCTCAAGTCGAACTCATCGCATCGAATCTTGGAATAGCGGAAGATAACTTCGAAGAATCTCGTCTTGAACTTGAAGAAAAAGAAGCCGAATTCAAAGCCATTAGCGGTTCTGGTAAGAAGGTCGATCGTTCTTCCTTGACACAAGGTATCATCGATTCAGAGAATGCAGAATCAAGGCTACTTCAGGAAAACGCAGCAATTGAGCGGAGAATGACGGAAACAGAGCGTCAACTTCGCTCTGCTAGGGCAGAACTTGAATCTAAATCGAATTCGAAAGGAATGGCCGGAGGGGCAGCAGCAGTTCTAGGAGCGCGAGATCGTGGCGAATTGCGAGGTGTTATCGGCACCATAGCAGAATTATGTGGTCCAATCAACGCTGAGCATGAAACCGCTCTTGCAACGGCATTTGGCGGAGCTATGACGTCGGTTGTTGTTGATTCAGATCAAGTTGCTGCTGAATCTATCCGTTGGCTCGCTCAGCGAAAAGCAGGCAGGGCCACCTTCCTTCCACTGAATAAATTAACAGCAAACCGAGCCGGTGGAAAGGCAATGATGGTTGCCAGAAAGCCAGGAGTTATCGGATTCGCATACGAACTTCTTGAATATGATCCACGAATCGATGCAGCAATCAAATTCGCTCTTCGAAATACTCTCATCGTCGACAGCATGGAAATCGCTCGGCAAAACATGGGTGGAGTCCGACTTGTAACAATGAGAGGCGACATCACCGAAGCTGGGGGCGCAATGGTCGGAGGTTCACGTGCACGCATGTCCGTTGGATTTGGTGGAGGAATTGCAGGTGCAAAGGAAGTCGAACGCCTTTCCACGGAGATTGAACGTCTTCGTCTCATGTCCGATACTGTATCTGCTGCACTTCAGGATGTGCGAGATGAACAAAAATCCTTGCGAAACCAAATCAATGAATTAGCAAACGAAGAGGGGACGCTCAAGCGAGAGACACTTCGAGCAGAACTTTCAACATTCAAGAAAACCCATGCAACCTTGATTGGGCAAGTTCGGCAACTGAAAGATCAACTACAAAGTCTTGAAACGCTTGGTGGCGTTCAACTTGAGGCACTGGATACTGCTGAATGCAGTGTGGCTGATGCAGAGATTGTCCGTAAGAATGCCCACAATGCGCTTGAAGATGCAAGTCCTCAACATTTGAAAGATCGGTTGCATGAATCAACTGTGAAGCGAACCAAGGCTGAAGGAATTCGTTCGAATGCAGAGGTCACCTTGAAAGGGGCGTCTGAACGTAAAGAATTACTTACAAACAGTGCTAATGGTGAGAGAGAACGAATTTCTCAACTTGAATCAGGTCTCTCAACCAGAGCACAATCAGTTGTAGGATTGAAAGAATCAATTCGAACCAACGGAGCTGTTCTTGCTGAAAAGGAAGCAGAACGTGCTCAATACCTTGAGGAGAATAAGGGCCTTGAAGATGAGCGATTGGAATTAGTTGAAGAGCGTGTAGGCCTTAATTCGTCTTTGACTCAAAAAGCCAATCAGGCTCGAAGCCACCGTAATCTTTCTTCTGAATTCGAACGTACTATTCAACAAAAGCGACAGGAACTCCATGGTGTAGAAATGGACATGGGGGCTACTGGAATTGAACCTGCAGAAGAAGGAACAGTGCTTGACAGTGTTGCAGACATCGACCGTAGAATCCGTCGACTTGAACGACGCTTGGAAGAGTTCGGAATGGTCAATATGCGTGCTATCGAACAGTACGATGCTGTAGAGGAGCGATTGAATGCTATGGAAGGCGACTTCAAGAAACTCAGAGATCGTAAGAGGCAGTTGATTGAAGTTGCAGAACGCTTAGAAGAACAACGTAAGATTCGTTTGATTGCAGTACTGGAAAAAGTCAATGAGAACTTCAAGAAGGTGTACAAGGCTGTCAGTAATGGTGGCCGGGGAGAATTATATCTCGAGAATAAGGATGAACCATTCAAGGGTGGCCTTGAACTATGGGCTCAGCCAAAAGGAAAGTCCTCTAATGTCACTCGACATCAATTATCTGGTGGTGAACAATCAGTTGCTGCATTGGCACTTATCTTCGCAATTCAGGATTATGATCCGAGTCCGTTCTATTACTTCGACGAAGTCGATCAGAATCTTGACAGTGTCAATGCCGAATGTATTGCTAAGATGTGTCGTGAGCGCAGTAAGCGTGCACAATTCATCATGGTCACACTCAGGAAGGTCTCGCTGCAACTCGCCGATCATCACATTGGAATTACGCATGGAGGAGATGGATGCAGCCGTAGAATCGTTGATTTCGACCAGGAACAAGCAATTGCCCTTGGAGAACAAGCTCTCAAGGAAGCAGAAACTGCAGCAGCAACCAATCAGAAGCGGGCAGAAGAAGAGCAAAAAGGGCTTGCAGAAATGCCAACAGTCCCAGAAGCACTTCCAGTTCCACAAAGCCTTGGTGGCTTATTGAAGCACATGGTTGAAGATGAGAGCCTTGCTTCTTTGACCGAACGTACAATCGAAACGAATGAGGATATTGAAGAGCGAGCAAAGCTCGCTGAATCAATTGCATCAATGGATGAAGAAGAACAAACAGAATCCTCTATAGAAAAGATGGAATGAGGCGATTTTAGTGAGTCAAAAAGGTCTAGATCAATGGTTCCTGCGCCAGGATGTCATTGATCAATTACTCCAAAGTGGGGATGATGACCTTGAAGGAATCAATGCTTATGCTGACCGAATCATGATGATTGCTCAGACTGAAGAGGCAGAGCATCAAACACTTGATGATCCATTTGACAGAAGCGTGGCTCTAGTCATGTCTTTGGTCGGAAGCGAAGGATTAGATGCTTGGAACATTGATTTGACTAGTTTTCTGAAACAATTCACAAAGCGGGTAAAATCTCAGGCAAGCAATTTGGATTTACCTGCCTGTGGCCGACTTATTCGCATGGCTTGGGAAGTACTTCATCATCAAGCAGCTTTGCTCTTTGACCGTGTACAATATCAAGATCAAGGGGATGAATGGGATGCAGGCTTTGATTTTGGTTGGGAAGCAGAGTATGATGATCACGAGTTCCATTTTACCAACACTGTTCTCCAAGGTGATGCAGATGATGTTCTTGCAGGGCTTTTCGATGAGCGAGTACGTCGTGAAGAAGGCCGTCCAGTCACGCTAGGTGAACTTCTTTCAGCACTAAAAGATGCGGCAGAAGATGCTGATGCGATTAAGCAACGTGAGGAAAATAGAGCCGCTCATGCAGTCGAATTAGAAGACATGCTCTCGAATGTTGGGGGACGGATGCACAATGAAGATTTAGATGGCGATATCGAACGATGTTGGACAGCACTTCGTCAAACAACCCACTCGATGGGCTCAGATAATGTGCCTCTCTCAGAAGTGATGAAGGCTTTGAGGCCGATTTTAGAATTGACATTCGGGGTTGTCCCTGAAGGGTATGAAAAAGATGCAAAGGTGAGTTCATTCATCGCCGGATTGTTCCTTACCCACAAGGGGATTGCATCAATTACGCAAGGGAATGGGATTACTGACATCATCATGATTGAAGACCTCTGGCCCCAATTAGGTACCTTTGTCGAGGTCATTGAAGCGAGTCAGGATGAGGATGAAGTTTCACTAACTAATCGTGAGGATGCCAAAACGGGTTCAATGCTTCATGCCGAGAGATTACAACTAAGGGCAGAGAAAGCTCGCAAGGCTGAAGAAAAACAGCGTCTGAAGAAGGAAAAGGAACTTCTTCATGAAGAAAATAAGATCAATGAAAATCTTGACTGGCTTGTTGAATGAGGTGATGATATGACAGAATTAGCATTAGAAACTCTGCTGGAAGCCACCTTGTTTGGATCAGGTAAATCGATGTCAATCTCAGAACTCGCAGAATCTCTGGGATACGAGGAAGAAGAAATCACAGAATCGTTGTCTACTCTTCAAGGAACTATGAAGCGAAGACGTGGAGGTGCCTTACGCCTTGTCGAAATAGGCGGTAAGTGGGCAATGGAGGTTCGTAATGAAGTCACAGAACATCTTCCTGCGAGCACCAAGACAGACATGCCAAAGAAATTACTCAAGGCCGCTGCATTGATTGCGTATCATCAACCCATGCACCAATCAAGGCTTGTTGAACTACTTGGTCAGAAAGCGTATGATTACGTACGAGAACTTGCTCAATATGGGATGATTCAAAGAAGAAAGGAAGGTAATACTCGTCGTTTAACGACTACACGTCGGTTTTCAGAAGCATTTGGGTGCCCTCATACTGACCTTCGAAAAGTAAGGAAATGGTTCAGAGAACAAGTTACTGATGCTGGTCTATTCGACGGGATGGAAGAAGTTGATGCCTTACAAGAAGTTGGCGAAGATGGACTTATTCAGGCGACTTTACCTTTAGAAGAAGAGTGATCAAGCACGATATGCTTTGAGTATCTCTGCCACTTTTGTTTGAGTAATCGGGCCCTCATGTTCAATCAAGAGTTTCGCTACATCCTCAATTTCATTACCTTCTGCACCAGCGCTGACTGCCATATTCCTGGCATGGAGTCTCATGTGGCCCTTCTGTATACCGCTTGTAGCAAGTGCTCTGAGTGCTCCTAGATTCTGAGCAAGCCCTGCCGCAGCCATCACGGAAGCGAGTTCTTGTGCAGATTCAACACCGAGGATTTCAAGATTCGTCCGAGCAACAGGATGGACTTTAGAGGCGCCTCCAACAATTCCAACCGCCATGGGCGTCTCAATAGAACCAATTAGATTGCCTTCAGTATCAAGTTCCCAGTGAGTCATGGATCCATATCTTCCCTGCGAATAGGCGACATATGCGTGGCAGCCTGCTTCGATAGCCCTCCAATCCTGGCCACATGCTACAGCAACGGCAGATATGCCGTTCATGACGCCTTTGTTATGTGTTGCAGCCCTGTATGGGTCTGCGACAGCAAAATGGTATGCTTCTAGTATGCCTTCAATGATTTTGGAACCATCGAATCTTTCTCCTGAATTACTAATTTCTTCAGGAGTGAAGGTAGCTTTCACTCTTGCAAGCCTTTCCGTGGCTAGATTACTTAGAATTCGTAACAAGGCTCTTCCATTGGTTATTCTTTCAAGTTCTGGAGCAAGAAGTTCAGCCATTGTATTGACGGCATTTGCCCCCATTGCATCTCTGCAGTCTACGTGAATGTGAACAATAAACATCTGTCCTGAGAGTGTTTCTATGCTTCGAGTAGTGATCTCCTTGCATCCTCCTCCGAGGCGTACCATGGTCGACGGTAAGCTGTTTGCCAATTTTACTAAAGCGTCCTTATTCTCAAGAACTCCCTGCATTGCATCTTCATGATTCTCAATGTCGAGAAGTTGAATTTGAGCAATCATCATTGGTCCATCATTGCTTGATGTAAACCCTCCATGGACATGGCAACGCTTAGCCATGTTCGAAGCAGCAGCGACAACGCTCGATTCTTCAAGACAAAATGGGACGACGTAGTGCTTTTCATCGATGATGAAGTTTGTTGCAATACCAACTGGGAGTGACATCGTTCCGATGACATTTTCAATCATTCGATCTGCTGCGTTGTCGTCGAGTTCACCGTTTTTCGCCAAAGCGGCAACCTGTTCTGGAAGAAGATTAGAACTCTCCGCAATAAGTTGACGCCGTTCACCGACAGACAGTTTGTAGAATCCTTTCAAGCGGCTGTTGTTGACAGGCATGGTCTCTCTCCTCATGCTTAGCCAGATGTTCTTGAAACATCAACCAATCGGAACAAGTTAACGCGTTTAACGCTTAAATTAACGCGTTAAAAAAGCGTTAGGAGTGCGTTAATTAGGCCTTTTTCTGTAATTTGGTTACTTGATTAACGTGTCTTAACAGGTGCCTCGTATCCTCAAATTCCGTGAAAGGTCATATACTTGTTCGAAGTTGCTTGCACATGCATACTGGAACAGTTGATTTGCGTCTACCAAGTCTTCGAGAAGATCCATTTTCACAGGGGCCTCTCTCAGCAAAAGATTCCAACCTTCTCGTTGGAAGACATTCAGACTTCGAAGAGATGGAGAAGAATATCCAATTCAAATCTTCTCGTAGAATTCTGCTTGTTGGAGAGTACGGTTCAGGAAAGACATCATTTGTCAATTGTCTTGGTGGTAAAACGAATTTACATATCCATGTTGACCGGATTGATACAATTAATCCCGGTTTAGAGTTACTCAGAGATATTTATTCTCAAGTTGTTAATGCAATAGCACCAAATGATCACAAAAAGCTCGAGCGGGAACTTGCAGCCTCTCTTCATAGTAAGAGAAATTACTTGCCGCTAATTTCAGTTGATGCTGATATGGCCAATATTGCTTCCTTAGAGGCGTGCTTACTTGCTTCTGTGCCCTTTTTCGAACGTCTATCTGCATTGATTGTTGTGGCCGTCAATCCAAATCAAAAGTCACTTCTTTCTGAACAAATCAGAGAACGTTTCGAAGTACGACTGATGGATGAATTGGATGAGGACAGTGTAAAAGCCCTCGTTGAACGCCGAATCGGTACGTACTCAAACGAACCATATCAGATGACTACAGATGAGGCTGGCAAGGTACTGGCTGCGAGCAAAAACGGGCATCCTGGGTCAATCATCAAAGTTTTACGATCAGTAATCGATGGGCAGATGTTGCCTGAATTGCCACATAGTTCGATTTTAGAAAGTACGATCAAGGAACAACCTCTCCCATCAACCCCTCATGAGACTGATCTGAGCATCTTTAATCAGGAAGAAGAACTGCTTGATGAATCGGAATCAGCGGAAATTTCTGAGCAAGAAGAAGAGGCAGTTGTTGAAGGCACTGATGAGTGGGAGGATGGGCCAGGTATGTCAGGGACAATGGGTTTTGATCTCAATCTTGAATCACTTGAAGAACCGATTGTCGAGGAAAAGAAAGAGCAGATCATTGAGGATACATACGTAACTGAAGACAGTCTCCGGCCAGTTGGTATCTTTGGCGGTCTTAGGGGTCGCTGGAAACAGACAAGCCAATCCATAAACGAATTAGAAGAACCAGAAGGCGAGTATAAACAACTCGATGGAGCTAATTCTTTGTGGGTGAGCAAAAACTCACTTACGTTACAGGAACAGCCTGAAGAGGAACTATTTGAGG
>CAXAHE010000027.1:0-17127 GCA_963968475.1 uncultured Candidatus Poseidoniales archaeon
TTTGTGCACCGCGGCGTTGACCGGTACGGCGCATGATACGAGAGACACCACGTCCCTTCCCCCACCATTCGACGGAGTGCTTCATACCAGCCATAGGGCGGCGCTTACCGACGTGTCGGCGTGAACCGTATGCTTGTCTGCGGTTGGCTCGACTTGATGCGACTGCATCACGAACGAGATCTTCACGGACAGATACAGAGAATGCTTCTGGTAGTGTAATCTTGGAACCCTCTTCGACACTAATATCGAAGGAGCTTTGCAAACGACCTGCATCCATTTCATCTTGTGTGATGGTGTTTGAAATATTCTTTACAGCGACTTTCATGTTCAGACCCCCTGCTTGCTACGTGTACTGACGTATGTGATTTCAAGTGGATGTTGTTCTTCATTGGAGCGAAGAGCATCACGGAATCGAATCAATCTCTTAGCAGGTCCAGGGACACTGCCTTTGATTAGAATGTAATCCGAGTTCACTTCACCATAGCGAAGGAATCCACCAGATGGTGTGATTGAATGATCTTCAGGGTTTGCGATTCGTAGAATACGCTTGTTGAACTCGGTTCGTTGGTGGTAACCAGTTTGACCACCTTGACGGATTGTCTTACGAACATATCCAGTACCGAAGTCACCCATGTTACCGTGTTGACGTCGCTTCTTGGAGTTCTTGTGAGATTGCAGTTTACCACCGAATCTTTTGATAACACCTTGCCATCCGTATCCTTTCGTAATTGCAACAATATCAGTCATTGCGCCTTCTTCGAATGCGTCAGTGAATGAGACTTCATGACCGAGGCGTTCTTGAGCGAATGCGAGTTTATCGCTGGTTGAACCGCCATCGAGGCCGACTTCCATGACTTCTGGTACCTTAGAAGGTGAACCAGTGACGTTGGATGGTTGAGTGGCAACAATGAGGCGAACTTCGCAAATGTCTTGCTTTCCGAGGTTCTCGAAATGTTCTTCTCCGTCGTGTTTCTTACGGTTTGAAACACGTTGGAAAATTTCAGGGAATGATTCAGTTAGAGATTCTGCGTCTACCCATACTTCGCCAGCTGATTGCTTTCCATAAGGCGTCATTCGGTATCCACGGACACCAAGAATTCGCATCTTAGGCACTTCGACAACAGTGACTGGAACACGTATTTCCTGTCCTGCACTGGTTGATCGTGGATTGAGGTCTCGAGCAAGAACGTGTGTCATTCCTGCTTTCCATCCTGCAAATCCTTGCATTCTTACTTCGCTTGCGTCGCTGGTAGGCCATGACTTGACGTGACCGAAAGGTCTGTTGGCCCGCTTGCGCGGGCTAAACGCCATGCTACCTCGGCGTGGGTGGTTTCTTTTTGCCATTTTGGGCTCCTCCATAATTCTACAACACAGAGGCTCCGAAGAGCGTGCGAGGGCTCGTCGGGCCAGGAGTAGCCGTGACACAGAACACCATTCCCACAAACGGGGTACAGTGCCAGTGGGTTCCTTTCGGATTGCCCTAAGTGTCTGGCTGCTCACCTTTGGAGCAACCCTCCGACTTTCCACCCATATATGAGTGGTTCGGTATAGAAGGGGTTGGAAATAAAGCGACGTTGGCTCGTTTTCAACCCTACACATCATCCTTTTGAACCCTCGGCATTAACCTTGTTCATGCCTGAATTGTGCCATCCGTTTCTCAACGATGGTATCGAAGCAAGGGCGTATCAAATCGCAGCTGCAAAAGAATGTATTCGTACTTCGACATTACTTGTCATGCCCACTGGATTTGGGAAAACTGCTGTCCAGTGGTACTGTATGGCTGAAGCGTTAGCAAAGGATCTTGACAAAATTGTTCTCACGGCGCCAACTGTTGGCCTTGTAGAGCAACAACGAAAGATGGCTGTTGAACGACTCAATCTTTCGCCCGACCTCATCAAAACATACACTGGAAGTGACAAGCCGGCAAAACGCGGAATCCTTTGGGGAGAGGCTAAACTGATTATTGCAACACCACAAGTCATACGTAACGATGTGGACACAGGATTGATTTCATTAGCCAATGTTGGACTTCTGATTGTTGATGAAGCACATCATGCGAAGGGGAATCATGCAACTGCACAAGTTGCTGATCGCTACAAACAACAAGGAAAGAAGACCTGGATTGTAGCGGCAACTGCAAGCCCTGGTTCGACCAAGAAGAACATTGAAGCATTAAGAATAAGGCTCGGAGTACAACAAATCTTTGTTGCTAATCGTGAAGACTCTCTCCTCAAACCATATGCTGTCGATATGAATATCGCTACAATTCGATTGATGCTCGATAGTACGACTGTATCGTTACTTGAACCACTTGAGGCTGATCAACTCAACCAAACAGATGTGTTACGTCGGCAAGGTTTCCTCGCCCCTACAGAACATATCACTGCAGGAATTATTGAAGAAGCCGCTCAACGAGCAAGTATCGCTATCTCTAGGCGAGACCCTCGAGGATATGACGCTGCAAAGCGAATATCGGATGTCCGCAGGATGCACATGTTACTTGATTTGATTAAGACACAGGGAATTCGTTCCGCCCGTTCATACCTACAAAGGGCGGAAGAGGAAAGTAGAGATGGGGAGCGTTCAACGAATAGGTTCCTCAAAAAGGCCGTCATACACAACTTCCGATTGGCTGTCGAATCGATTCAAGAATGTCACCCTAAAAGCCAACAGGTCTCAGAGTTGGTTACAAAACATCTTGAGGATTTTCCTGAAGATAGAGTCCTCATTTTCAGCGAATACCGGGATACGGTGAGCCACCTAGTCGAAGATCTCAATACGATTCCTGGGGCAAATGTGGATCGCTTTATCGGCCAAAGTAAACGAGGAAAGCGACAAGGGATGACTCAAAAACAGCAACTCGAACAACTCGAACGGTTCCGTGAAGGAGAGATCAATGTCCTTGTTGCGACTTCTGTAGGGGAAGAAGGACTTGACGTACCATCAGCTTCAATGGTTTTGTTTTACGAACCCGTTCCCAGTGCAATCCGTGCGATACAGCGACGGGGGCGAACTGCTCGACAAAGCAGTGGGTCGGTACATGTCTTAGTCGCCAACAACACGAGAGATGTCTATGTCCTTCAAGCATCCCAGATTAAGGAAGCAAGAATGCACAGTGTCTTGGGTCGTATGAGAGATATTACCACACTAACATCCGACCGGATCGTGGATGACTCTCTTCCGGAGTTTTCAGTTAACATTGAGGACAATTCCCTCTCAGCAAGCGAATTTCTCGTCTCGGAAATCGCTCGTTATAAATCTATAGAAAAAGAAATAGAAGTCTCGAAAGAAGTAATTCGTGATTCGAAAAAGATGGAACACAGTAAAGCAGAGGAAAAGAAAACATACACACGTTCCAGAGGTCAAAAGAGTCTCTTCGAATTTGGTTCTGAAGAAAAATCTGACCCATGGAAGCCAATATTAGATGGCAGTGATGATCTCAACCGCCAATGATCTTGACACGTGTTCGCAATTGAGCAAGACGGTCAGGGAAATGGCCAAGTGCGAAAGCGACCAATTCTGCGAGATGAATAACAGGCATGGTGGTGTCCTTTCCAGTGACCTTTCCAGCTCTCACTTGATAGGAATCCAAGTTCGCATGAGAGATTGTGCAGGCACTGACCATGAGTTCTGCTCCTGATTGCTTCGCATCTGAAAGAACAGCCGCAGTCATCTTCATAGCAGTCTTTTCATTGGTGAGAAGACTTGGTGAGCCAACACTCTGGCACTTCGAATCGTATTCGACAGGAGTGCCCCCGAGTGCTATGATAAGATTCTCAAGGTAAGAGGGGTTGAATGCATCATCTTCACTGCAGAATCCATCTCGTTGCATGTAAGGCCCGTAGTATGCAGCAATATCCATTCCTAACGGATTCAGGACTGCATCTTTGATCTTGTCGAGACCTATTTCTTCTATGAGAAGGTGAAGTAAGTGGCGAGACTTTGATTCGCCCATGTATTCTATGTTCGAACTTCGGGCGATGAGATTATTCAATTGTGAAGCGAGTAGAGGGTCTGCAGCCATTGTCGTGGCTGTATCGCAGAGAATACTGTGAGATGTAGCGCACGAGGTCATGATATCAAGACCCTTTTCTTCAGCGAGGGCGAGATTGCGAGCGGCGAGAGCGTGTTGTAATCGAGGCGAGGCCTGTCGGATGATGTTTCCACCATCGGAAGTTGCCTTTGGTAATTCAATCAAATTGATACCAAGTGTCTTACAGAGGGGTTGAATGCAATCTTCAACTTCCATCATCGCTCCACGAGCGACATTTCCCGGATAGTATGCTACCTGCATGTTTTCACCTCAGAACCTCTGGTCGAGTTCGTTGAACAAACTCACAACTTCATGGTGATCTTCCACTTTAGAATTAATCATACCTGGAATCTTACCAACACCAGCTGGTGGAAGTAATAGTGCTTGAAGACTACGAATAGGAGGGCCGCCCGTACGAGTGAATCCGAGCATCATTCGTGCTGAAACGCCAGAAAATACGTTTGAGATGAGGCCAATCGGCCCCAATACTTGTCGATAGAGCGTGGTTTCATTCAACTTACCAGACCACTTGACGGAGCGCCCGTACCACTTGACAAGACGTCCGTGACGACCTGCGTTTTTGTATTCGGTCAACAATCGACTTCTCGCACTGTTGAGTGTATCAGCAACCAATGCTCCGGTGGAGCCATGTCGAGCAATGGATGAAGGATCTGTTTCGCTCCATACTCCGCCTTGTTCTTGCAAGGTTGCGAGTAAGTGTGAACGATGTTTCATCGAAGTTCGAGGATCATTGATTCGAACCCAGCGTTGCATGTGAATGCCTGGCCCGACGTATGCTGAGTCGAAATCGACCGTATCTGACATTCCATGTGCAAGCAGATGGCTTGAGACGGCATTCATCTTGTGGAGAGAAAGGGCTGTTTCTGCGGCTAGAACACCAACTGCCTTCCCACTGATGAGGCGTTCGCCTTCTCTTGGGTCTGCTTGAACCCACGGATTGGCCTTAGCTCTGTTTTCTTCAAAACGGCGAGTATCGACGATCAAGTCTCTAAGGATTGGGAAACCAGGCAAAGGCTCGATGCGCAATCGTCCATTATTGACAATTTCACCGACACGGGCAATATCTGCTAGGACAATACGCCCATTGGCACGAACTCCTGTAGTTGCTGTTCCTGCTGTATTACCACGGCGGAAGGCGAAACATCCATCAACATCTCGTTGGAAATTAATGAAGAGATCTTCCAATGAAGCGGAGGCAGGCACAGTTGTTGCAATGACGTCCCATCCGCTTTC
Organism: uncultured Candidatus Poseidoniales archaeon; assembly: GCA_963968475.1. GTDB lineage: Archaea > Thermoplasmatota > Poseidoniia > Poseidoniales > Poseidoniaceae > MGIIa-L2. The sequence continues at coordinate 5,288 of CAXAHE010000027.1, forward strand.
TCCTTGTGAAGGACAATAGCGGAAGAGTTCCAGTTCAACATGGATATCGGAATGGTCAACATGCCCTGGTGCAAAGTCACCTTCGACGACATCATCGCCATCTGAAGTTCCATAAGCTGACATTTCATCAATGAGTTCGAGTTGTAGTGTTCCTGAGTCATCAACACAGGCAATTCGAGGCAATGTTTCAAGAACCCATTTACTCCAAGGTTCATCGAAATCGACATCACACATCTGGATTGGCTGAACACTGTGTGCGCCAAGGCTGGATAATTTGTCATCCCAATCAGTCCCTGCTTTGCAGAACTCATCATAGGACGTGTCACCAATTGCACATACTGAATAGTGCATGGCTGGCAGGCTAGGCACATCTGATTGAACAGACTGCCAAAGGTCTTCTGCGTTGTCAGGCATCTCTCCTTCACCCCATGTTGAAGTAATGATGAGAAGGCGCTTGATAGATGCAAAATTCGCCTTATTGTATCCGTCCATATCAACAACGTTTGCATTCAGGCCGTAATTGGATGCAAGTTTCGCTGTCTTTTCTGCAAGACCTGCTGCGTTTCCTGTTTGTGAACCGAAAAGGATGGTCAATGAGCGATCTCCTCCAAGGACTGCAGTTAGTTCGTCAGAAGCTGAGCCTGCGACTGCGACTGCTGCGGCTGGTGCAGCAGCAACTTCTGCGGCTGGTGCTTCAACTACTTCTTCGGTTTCAGCGCCATCTGAGACAAGTTCGAACTTGATTACTTCGACAGGACATGCTTCCGCAGCTTCGAGAATAATATCTGCATATTTGGCGCCCAAATCACCAGTAAGTGGGCTCTTGCCTTCGTTTCTATCGAATCCGCCATCAAGACGAACAGCAGCAAGAATCTGCGAGGTTTCATCGTTTACTTCAAACACTTCTGGGCAGATGTCCTGACATGCATCACAGGTGATGCAGTCTTCGTCAATCCATACTTTTGCAACGACTGTCATTTTTAGACCCTCAAAGCGTCCGCTTCGCAGACAATTATCCCACCTAACATCGGCCTTTCAACCTTGCCACCCGACCACGGGGATTTTCAAGCCTCTGTAATAGAGGCTGCTCACATGTGGAAGTCGCCGTCTCCGCCAAATCCATCAGCCATGCTGACACCCTTGGAAGAGATGACGTCGTCGATACGTAGAATCATGATTGCGGTCTCCGTAGCAGATTGAATTGCTTGTTCTACAACTCGCAACGGTTCCAACACGTTTCCGTCCTTCATGTCAACAACGCCACCTTCGTAGACGTTGATTCCGGCATGAGATGCACCATCAGCATGTGCTTTACGGAGAGCAATGAGCGTTGTAACGGGGTCAAGACCTGCGTTTTCTGCAAGGGTTCGTGGAATGATCTCAAGAGCAGAAGCAAACGCTTCTATCGCCATTTGCTCTCTTCCGCCGATTGTTTCAGCATAGGTACGAAGATCTCTGCTTAGAGCAGCAAGAACGCTTCCTCCACCAGTGAGGACAGCTCCGTCTTCCCAAGCCACAGAGACGACACCAACAGCATCGTCGAATGCTCGACGAATTTCGTCAACGACGTGTTCAGTACCACCACGGAGCAGAACAGAAACGGATTTTGCTTCAGGGCAACCTGTTACAAAAGTCATGTCGCTTTCGCCAATCTTACGCTCTTCGACACGGGCAGCATGACCCAAGTCATCAGCAGAAAGGTCGTCCATATTTGTGACAATTTGAGCACCTGTTGCCTTTGAAAGAGCTTCCATATCAGATTTCTTAGCACGTCGAATTGTAAAGACGCCAGCCTTTGAAAGGTAATGCTGGGCTAGTTCATCGATACCCTTCTGGCAAATGAGGACATTTGCACCAGATGCTATGATTTTATCAACAAGACCGCGGATGTAGTTCTCTTCTTCTGCTAGGAAAGAAGCCAATTGATTTGGATCCGTAATCTGAATCTTAGCATCGACTTCAGTCTTCTTCACTTCAACTGCTGAATTTATCAATGCAATTCGTGCATCATTGATGCTTCTTGGCATACCTGCATGCACTCTTTCCTTATCGAGTAGAATTCCATCGATCAATGTTGAATCCTTGATAGATCCACCTTGACGCTTTTCCACTTTGATATCACCAAGGTCAACAATTCGCTCACCTTCGTCAACAACACCAACAGCGTTGACTGCACGAACACAAATGTCCGCCATGAACGCCTTTACAGCCCCAGCAGATTTGCCGGTAAGAGCGGTTTTTGCAACTTCAAGAAGAACTGCATCGTTATCATTGGTTGAGATTCCGTGACCGTCGAGAAGAGAAATTGCTTTTTCAGCAGCAAGACGGAATCCTTCACAGATGACTGTTGGATGGACATTTTGTTCGATAAGATCTTCCGAGCGCTTGAGAAGTTCACCAGAGAGAACGACCGCCGAGGTTGTACCGTCGTAGCAGTGCTGTTCTTGTGTTTTAGCAACTTCAATAATCATCTTAGCAGCAGGATGTTCGATATCCATTTCTTTCAGAATTGTTGCGCCATCGTTTGTGATAACGACGTCACCCATTGAATCAACGAGCATTTTGTCCATTCCTTTTGGACCAAGAGTGGAGCGTACTGAGTCTGCAACAGCCTTTGCTGCTGCGATGTTATTCGATTGAGCACTACGCCCACGAGTACGTTGAGTTCCTTCTTTCAGAATGAAGATTGGTGCTTGTCCGTTACCATACATTGTATCACCTACGGTTCAAGGCGGGGTGCTGTGGGTTTTGAACCCTGCGACAGACCTTTCAACTACATTTTGCCGTCAAGATACTGTTGACCGTAGGCATTCCATTGCTCATTGGACCAACCAGCCGGCAATCCTTCAGCTGGAATCGGAGGAGCCCCTGAAGCCACTGGAGGAGCCGGTGGTGCTTCCTCGACTGGAGCGCTCGGGGCTGGTGGTGGCGACATTGGAACTGTTGGAGCAGCAGCGACTGCACCATATGTTGCGGTAAGAGAATCTTCGTACATGAGATCGTCCCAGTCATCCATGTCATCGTCTTTCTCAACTGTTGTGACAATCTTGAATGTGATGAAACCAAGAACGCCTATCACGATTAAGAATCCTGACCATAGAACGATTGTTTTGACCAGTTCCCCGTCGCCTTCAGACGATGCTCCATCGCCATCATCACTGTTTGCTGATTGCTTGACGAGTTTTACTTGAAGATTAGTGGTTGGAGAGTCGGCAACGGTGAGGGAGGTTGCATAAATCGAGAAGTCTACGAACATGGAATCCTCGGGCAAATTGATGAGTGTTGCCTCTGTAACTGTAACTTCTATGGTAACGATTCTTGATTGATCAGACGGGAGTGAAAAACTGCGATCGTTGTTGTTAATTCGAACACTGATAAAACTCGACCAGTTACCGTCCACTTTATCCATGGAGATTGTTTGAGAAGGTGAAACTGCAGGGTTGAGTTTGTTCTTTACTTCAATATCCATTGTGTAGACAAGGTTTGACTCAGACACTTCGATAAACGGAGGAGGTACCAAGTCGATTGTACCTTGTCGGCCTACAAGATAGGTCGCTTCTCCTGTTTCCGAGATCGAAGGTTCGTTGACGGAAGTCGCAGTCAATTCGAGTGTTTGTGAACCGTCGCTGCCATCCAAGAATCTGAACCGCACAATTGCATCAAATGTTTCTCCCGAAGCGATTACAGGTGTTGTAGATACGCCATCAATCGGCATTGGATCAATGATCTCAGCAACCATCCCTTCAGGGACGTCCAACGTAATTGTAAAGCGGTCTTCTTTGTTACCATAATTTGTAATTGTAAAGGAACGATCGCTGGTATCCATGGAACCGGGCAAAAACGATTGGTCGGAAGACTCATCTGAGACAGTTAGTGCTGCAGTGTCAAGAATCTCGACATTGATACGGTGAGAAACTGAAATCAAAGAATCATCGACATTCGTGGCTATGATATCGAGATAGTAAAGGCCTGGCGATAACCCAACAGGCATAGGCAATGTCAGAATAATCGTTGTTTCGCCATCCCACGCATCAAGAATAGAGGTTGTTTCACCAGCGATTTGGGCAGCCAAGAGATATCTGTGAGGACCACCGAGAGAGAGCGCATATTGCTCATCATCGTTTCCTAGATTAAGCAAGGAGAGGTAAACCGTTTCCGAAACGCCATCTGCTGCACTTTGGAAGGTCGATTCATCAGAACTCATTGAAGCCTCCCGCAAAATCGGGACTTCGATGTTACGAGCAAGGATATCTGCTCCGAACAGAGATGTACCGCAAGACGGGCATGTTGCTCGTAAATTAAACGAGATGACACCTGGTGTGGCAAGTGGATCTGCGGTTACATTGAGGAAGAGATTTGTCACTTCTGCCTTCTCAAGAATGATTGGATTTGGAATAGCAACACCTGTTTCATTCTCAACGATTGCACTCCAACCCTCGGTAGAGAACGTTGGGGCAAGGAAGTAAGAAGCGTCTCTGTTCCCTACATTTTGAAGTCGAATTGGAACCAATCCAGATTCCCCTGGGAGTAACGTGTCTGCCAGAAGTGGAGTAGTGGATGTAAGCGATACTCCATACTGTTCAGTAATTGCAAGATTCATACTCACTCGGCCTTTTTCACCTGAGTTCGTACTACCGCTGTCGGTGAACCATACTTGCCATGTTTGTTGTTGTACATCTGCACCCGCAGGAATGCTGATATTAACCCAAACATCGATTGTTTCACCTGCTCCTATTCCGGGGACAATAACTGGAGAAAAGAAATCGTTTGGATTTGGCGTCTCGACACGGATTGAAGGGAAACCAGGATCCATCCAAGTCAAGTTACTGACGTTGGAATAAACAGAAACAGTAGCGGAAGAATATCCGTTGTTGGTAACCATGCATTTCAATGAAACTGTGTTGGATGGGGGTGATGAATATCCTGTTTCGGGATTATCGCAATCAAGATCCAACGTGTAATCTGCTACTTTAGAGACTCCGAATTGAATGAAATCATCGACGTGCATACCTTCGGAAGCACCGCTGTTGTCAGAATGGAATAAGAGACCAAGTGAGTAGGAATTACCTCCCATGAACAGCTCTGTGTTTGCAAGACCTGGAATTTGAGCCCAATCGACTTGAGGATCCCAAGAGACATTTGTCCATTGCCCTGAGGCTTGGCTTGGAGCGCCATTAGAGAAGTTCCAAACGAGAGACTCCATCTTGTTGTTGTAGTTTCCAGAACCTCGCCATAATTCGAAGGCTACAGTGTCACCACCAGCCATTTGACCCCATGTTTGAGCATAGAATTGGCTCGAGATGTATTCTCCAGAGAAGAACATCTTTCTACAAGTAACGATTTGGTATGTCGCCTGCAATCCTGGGTCAAGTTGTCCAAGAGCACCACACTGGCCGCTCGAAGGGAAGAAGATATTGACCAGTCGGTCATGTGCACCAGAAGGATATTCAGCGCCAGGATTTGAATGACGCCAGTGATCGGTTCCTTCTGGGCCACCTGTATCAGTTTGCCAACTGCCACTAGCAGTTGCATCCCCGCCGCCAGCTGGATAACGTCCAGAGATGAAGGTCGGCGTATTTGCCTGTAGAGTTGTCCCATCAAAAGAATCTTTCATGACAGCAACAGGGACAGTTTGTTCTAATACATCATTCTCATTTCGGTCATCACTAGAATAGAACACACTTGCTCGGATGATAAGACCTCCAGTCAAATCATTCGTTGTCGTATTGAGGATGGAATGAGCAATAGTTGGTATCCAAGTGTAAGAACCAGAATGCGCCTGAAGGCCAATGAGTTCAGTTGTGGACCATGTATATGATTCGATTACAAACCCAATTGGATGAACGATTTCAATGGTACCTGTGGCGACTTTACCTGATACTGAACCCCCAAGTCGTTTGATTTCCACATTGATTTCAATTGCATCTCCCACAACAATGTAATCGATTGTGCTCTGATCAGATTGAACCCAAGTGTTTGCAGATTCTGTAGAATTTCCTACAGTGATTCTGAATAATTGGAAATCGTCATTTGAACCACCACGGCCAGAGGTGGCTTCAGCAGAATCCATAACCAGCATTGAAGCGGTTTGGGACAACATCAGAGTAATCAAAATCAAAGGAATACTACGGCGCATACTTATCAACATGCTTCCGACTCATTGACAACATATGAAGATGGCCGTTGTTTGTTCTCTTGAATCAAGAGCGATGTTCATCAGAAATCAGACCACTTATGGTGGGCTGGTCAAAGGGAGGGGTTGATTCACTTTCGCTGGAGAGAAGATTATTATCAAAATCTGGTAAATCGAGAGGTGCATCATGTGGTAAAGAAGGGAGTGAAGGGGCAGAAACGCTCGAAACAGCATCAACTGTAGAAGGTGTTGCTGAAGCCATTGCAGACAATCCTGCAGCTGCTTCTTGGCCTCGTGACGCAACTCCTGCAGCAGCAGCAACTGCTAACGTAGCCGTGGTTGTAACGGCTGCTGTCGTTACTTTCCCAAGAAGGCCAAAATCAGGAGAATCCATTGAATCATATCGTGAAACAACATCATCCTTCGGTTTCAACCATTCTGGAGGGCTTCCTGAGCCCCCTCCTAAAACCGCTAAGGTTGTAAATGCTGCAAGCGGCATGACTGCAAGGGCCGTTAGTAAATCAAGGAAACTTGTCTCAGGAACAACTGCGTCTCCGAGAACAGATTGGAATACATTTGCTTCGAATGTGATTGTCATCTCAACATCATGACCCATCCAGCCCATGACGACGAGACTTGCAAAGCGCCCCATAAGCCAAAGAACAAGAATTGGGGCAAGCCATGATAATTTTGTCATCGAGATTAACCATCTACGAGTAAATGTTGCCACACCGACATACCTTCTACAGAATCTGGGGAATGAACGCAGGGCAAACATAAGCCCAATGATATAGAGAAGAATTGCAAGTTCAAGTCGGCGATCTAACCCTACAACAGATTCTGGCACCATCATAACCAACGTAAGGGGCACGGTTACCAGCATTATTTGGAATGGAACCGCAAGCAAGAGCAAACCCCCGTGCGTAGAGATAAGCGAGTGACCTCGCATCATCCTTTGATTGACGAGTGTTGAAAGAGCCCCATGTGGAGAGGCTGCAAAACCTTCTCTCGACCTGCGGAGACTCGAGGCCGAACGCCCTCCTCTCGAAAGGCCCAAAGATGCACGCCATCCGCCTCGTTCAACAACCCAAAGTGGACGATAGCCTCCCATTAACAATGCTAGGCCAAGGGCGAGCATACCATAGGCTAACGATGCCATAACAATCCAAGGGACCATTTCTTGTTGGAATGAGACCGTTAAGTTACGGTCGCTCATATCGACCAAGAAGAGGTACGTGATGGAAAAAGCGGCCATTGGCGTTAAGAAAATTTGGCAAAACACAACCAATGTCAACCAGATGCGAGCGGTGAGGGGGCCTCTGTCACTTTTGCGCCCCATACAACGGATTGAATCCATTGCTTAGACAAAGGTTCCCATTGATTTAAACAAAAAAAGACTACTTTTCAGACAGTTCTGACATTACCATCGGACGGCCTTCACTAATCCACAATCGTAGCCAACCTCGGAAAAATCCATCTTTCCGATTCCGGCCTAGATCAGGACGTGGAATGGCTTCTAATTTTTCTGAACAAGAAGCACATCGAATATCTTCGACTCTCCATTCAGGCGAGGGTGAAGAGCAGCATGAATCATCAGAATCACATCTGTTCATAATAAGTTGGAGATGTTGAGCCATCTCAAGCGTACACGGTAATGTTGGACCTCCGAGCAGTGATTGAGCCCTTGATAGAATGGTCCAACCACTTGCTAGAAACATCCCGTACCCCACTGGGGCTTGTCCGCCTACAAGGCACATGTATCCAATTAGCAAAGGAAGCAGAGTTGTCCATGTGCCTAATCGATGAAATCTGCGCATGTGGAGGACTCTTTGAGTTAAGTGAGGGGAAAGCGGGATTGGGTGCGGATGTTCTGGAAATCGTTTATTGAATCCTGGACGGCGACTCAAAACCATAAATGGAACCCTGGGCATCAAATGGCCGATGAGAAATCCACCCATGAAGTATGATATAGGTTCGATCATCCATGCTCACCTTTATTGTGATAACAAGCGGTTTAGGGTTCCTTCAACAATATCCATTCCCCTCGAAATATCTTCTTGAGAGATGGTGAATGCGAATCGGAGATGCCCCTCTCCTGATGGGCCAAAAGCAGTACCTGGTGAACAAAGAACGCCGTCTTGTAGCAATTCCATTGCAAGTTCTTCACTCGTAAAACCGGGGACTGTTACCTTGGGGAACACATAGATTGACCCCTTTGGCCGATGGCATTCGACACCAGGCATCGAGTTTAATCGGTCAACAATAAGATTGCAGCGTGCATGAAACTCTTTTGAGAGAATGTCTGGATAATCCGAAGCATGTTCCATAGCGGCAAGAACCGCATGTTGCATAGCATCATTGGAACAAGCGGTGATGTAATATTGCATTTTTATGACCTGCTTCATAGCTTCCAAATTCGAAGAGAGAATATATCCAATCCTCCATCCAGTCATTGCAAAGGTTTTCGAAAAAGAGTTGATGAGCAGAACTCTGTCATAATCAGTACCAAAGAAAGAGACATGCTCAGAATCAAAAACAATTCGATCATAGACTTCATCAGTAAGAATCCACAGATTGTGTCGCTTAGCAAACGCAAGGAGATCATCCCGTTGCTTGATGCTTAGAGTCCCTCCCGTTGGATTTGAAGGGAAGTTGTACAGTATCGCGACTGTGTTTTCATCAACAAGTTGTTCCAAATCATCGATAGATGGAACAAATGCATTGTCAAAAAGACACCGGTAATACTTGCTTTCACCACCGCACAGGGTCACATCCGGACCATAAAGTGGAAAATAGGGTTCAGGCAACAATACATTTTTTCCAGGATCGACAAGAGTCAGAAAGAGATTCAGGAGTGCATTTGTCCCCGACATCGTAATGCACACATTGTTTTCATCAAGCCCTGAATCGAGATGACTCCAGGTATCTGCAATCTTTGAACGAAGAGCAGGAAGTCCTGCAGTCGTAGTGTATTTGTTTCGCCCATCGAGCATTGCTTGATGAAAGGCTTCAATCGCTAGTGCTGGAGGCTGAAAATCAGGTTCTCCAAGACCAAAACTAATGACGTCTCCACCAGCTAAATCAAACATCTTGCGGACACCTGTTGGCTGTATAGCCATGGCTCTCTGACTGAAATCACTCACGACGATTCCTCCGTTTCTTTGGTGCCTTCGACATTGACAAGAATCGCATCTTTGGCTTCATGTTCTGCCAAGAAATCAGGCGTATCCAAAGGTTGGACCTCTTGGAAATCCTCATCATCACCACTGAAAAGCATGAACATTGCAAGGATGATCAAGGCAGTGGCCAAAGCAATCATGACGAACTCCTTACCTCCAAAGTCTGCCTCATCAAGGGAACTTGATGAATCTCCGAGGACTGTAACAGATACTGGGAGTGATTGGACTCCCTCTGAATTTAAGGCACGGATTTCGATGGTTCTGTTTCCATCATCTAGAGAACCTGTATCAAGGGCAATGGTCCAATTGAATCGAGCAAATGCCCCTAGAGTAACTGCATCTTCGTCGAAAGTTGCAGACATCCATTGGCCATAATCGATTCTGTATTCAACGGCAGATATCGCCCCGGTTTGACCCCATGCTAGACCAGAAATTGTGGCAACCCCATCAGAAGTGTTTGAGTCGATAACATGGACCTGTGTCGTAACGTCGACAACCCCGGTAAGTCCTTTCTGTTTGAAATCAAAAGCCATTGTGACTGCAGCATGAGCGTCGACCATTCCAAAGCCAAAATCACGATTCCAAAATGGATCGACTTCAGGAGCAGAGGCATCCCCGCGACGTTCTGCAGTGAGTTTCAGTATTTCTTTGACCTCAGCAGGCGATAGGTCTGGATTTGCTTCAAGCATTAGAGCGATGATTCCAGAGACTGAAGGTGTTGCATATGATGTTCCAGAGCCACGGCCAGTATAGCCATTATCGCTGGCATCGCCACCGAAGAAATTACTGCAGCCACCAGAGGTAATGCATCCTTCTGCCTGAATGATGTTTGAACCAGGGGCTGTGACCTCAGGCTTGAGTTCATTCAATGGATTACCGTCGCCGTTGTCTCTGCGAGGGCCTCTGGATGAATATCCAGCTATCGTATCGTCTTCACGATCAACTGAATTTTGGTCATCAGTTGCCCCAACTGTGATTGAGAGATCAGAGGAACCCATTCCAGACAAACCATCGTTTTCTGGGCCATCGTTTCCTGCTGCGACACTAACAACAATTCCTGCAAGCATGGCGTCATCGAGGATTCGGCTGTGCATATCTGAACCATCTGAGCCACCGCCTTCATGAGAAGTGATTCCCCAAGAGAGGGAAATGATATCGATTCCATATTCGCTTTCATCTGCACCTGCCCAAGCATCATCCTTGTGATCGATAATCCATTGAAGACCATTCATTGCAGATTCATAGAATTCTTGGGAAAGTAGATAATTCTCAAACGGGCCAGCACCAGCATCTGTTCCAATTCGAACATCGACAAGCGCAGAGTCTGGGGCAGCACCGTAGAAGTCAGTTTGCTCGCCGTTAGCATCCAAGCCAGTAGCTGCAGCCATACCCATGCAAGCCGTACCATGTTGATTTCCATCGTCAGGATCAAAACTTCCATCTTCGACTCTCCCGCCTGAAGCAACACAAGCTGGATCACTATGAACAAAACAAACAGCATCATACCCTGCTACGAATTTCTCGCTTAATCCAGGATGCTCGTTATCAACGCCAGTATCAACCATAGCGATAACAATCCCATCACCGGAAACACCTAGATCCCATGCACCAGGATAGAGAGGTGAGGTTTTTGCTTTCACAGCAGGAGTTTGAATGTCACCATACAGATGAATTTCTCCGTAGCGTTCGACCATAACCACATCTTGTAAGTCAGCCAAATCATAAATCAGAGAAGTATTGATGACACCAAGAAGAACCGCATCCACTGATTCAATGACATCAACAACGTTCAAACCGAGTGCTGAAAGGTCGTTTAGATGTGAATCAGTGACTTCAGTACTGTAAGAAAGGCCGATGCCAGTTGGAATAGTTAGTGTTTGAAGAGAGTCATGAATCTTATTTCGATCCAAATCAAGAGATGAGCGGTCCCACCATGGACCTTGGTCAATAATCCACCCGTACCCATCTTGTTCAGGGACGTCGAGTGTCTGACCTTCGGGGAGATATTGAACCCCATTTTCAAGAATTATAGATTCTGAAGGTGATGATATAGAAATTGAGCCAATTAAAGGCCCCATAAGGACCACTAAACACAGCATGGCTCCTAATTGTCGTGTTTGCATGTAATCACCGAATGAGTTTCTTTTCATGAATATTCGGTTTAATTGAGTGAGGTGGGGGCAGAGGGATTTGAACCCCCCCTAGCGGGTTTCTTCTGACTTCAGCATTCGTGAAAAGGCTTCAGTTCTCGGTTCTCACGGGTCGGCGCTCCAATTGTTCATCAATTGTCAGCAAACCCACTTGTCGTCATCCCCGTGCAATTGGAGCCCGCGGTACTACCAAGCTATACTATACCCCCAATGTCCACAAGGATCAGTTCTTGGCCTGTCGACGAGCACGCTTTCTGCGACGCAACTTCTTCTTGCGCCACTTCCAACGTTGGTTGCCAGTCTTTTTCCAAGCACGTGAGCCTCGCTTCATGGTGAACGTCCTTCCGACTTGCAGCCGATATATGAGTGCATCGGGTG
>CAXAHE010000028.1:0-17112 GCA_963968475.1 uncultured Candidatus Poseidoniales archaeon
CTTGTGATTATTTCATCTCGAAGAACAACGCACTATCTTGCAAAAGATGGTCACTTCAAGAAAGCCTGGACTCGCTTTGTCATGAAGAGCACTGGACAAATTGAGACACAGCGAGAAAGCGGAGGCTTGGATGCTCTTTCCAGTGCTGCTGATGTTCTTGATCAAGGACGTGCACTCGGTATTTTCCCAGAAGGAACCCGCTCGAAGCGTGAAGAAGCACCGTTCTTGCTTCCTGGAAAAACTGGTGTAGCTCGCCTTGCTGCCTCGTATCCGCATACAGTGGTGGTACCGCTAGCGATCATTGGAAGTCGTGACATGATGAAACCTCAAGAGCATAAGTTCCCTCGATTACACCGACCTGTTCATTTCATTGCAGGAGAAGGAGTGACATGGTATCAATGGCTCACTGATGTAAATGGTGGAAATCAAACTGCAGAATCCTTGCTTCAACTTTCTAAGAAAGAGGAACATGAAATCCGTGCTGAATTGGCAGCACTTTATCGTCGTTTTACGGACCAATTAATGGGAAGCATTAGCGGATTAGGCGCTCCTTAGTTGTGGTAACCCTCAAGGGCTTCCATCACTGGAACATGGTTGGTGGAATCATGGACGAGTATCTCAAACTGATGCAACACATCCTCGACGAAGGTGTTGAAAAGCAAGACCGAACTGGAACCGGTACCCTTTCCGTCTTCGGATATCAGATGAGATTCGACCTGCAAAAGGGATTCCCCATGGTGACAACAAAGAAACTCCATCTTCGTTCAATCGTTCATGAACTTCTTTGGTTCATCAAGGGCGATACAAATGTACAGTATCTCCAGGAGAATGGTGTTCGTATCTGGAACGAATGGGCTGATGAAAATGGGGATCTCGGTCCTGTTTATGGAAAACAATGGCGTAAGTGGGAATCCAAGGATGGACGCATCATCGATCAACTCGAACAAGCCATTGACCAAATCAAGAACAATCCAAACAGTCGTCGAATCATCGTATCCGCTTGGAACGTAGGTGAACTTGATGAGATGGCTTTGATGCCATGTCATGCATTCTTCCAGTTCCATGTCGCTAATGGAAGACTCAATTGTCAGTTGTATCAACGAAGTGCAGATGTCTTCTTGGGCGTTCCGTTCAACATTGCATCCTATGCATTGCTTACCCACATGATGGCTCAAGTATGTGGCCTTGAAGCAGGGACATTTGTTCATACGCTCGGTGATGCTCATCTGTACATGAATCATCTTGAACAGGCGAGAGAACAGGTAAGTAGGGAACCACTTGCATTACCTACAATCAAACTCGATTCATCCATAACCAGCATTGATGAGTTCACCTTTGAAAGTCTTGAAGTCATTGGTTACGAACATCTTCCACACATCAAAGCTCCAATTTCGGTGTGAGTTCTATGCAGCGAAAGATGATTCTTGCAATGGATCTTGATGGATGCATTGGCAAGAATGATGGTTTACCATGGAGACTTCGTGCAGATATGCTTCGATTCAAGCGGCTTACTGTTGGAGAAGGAAACAATGCTGGCTTGATGTGAAGAACCAATTGGGAGAGTCTTCCAGAAGCGTATCGACCTCTTGGCGAGAGATTGAATGTCATTGTAACTCGAAACCAAGAATATATCGTAGAAGGAGCACATACGTGCTTATCTATAGAAAATGGATTAAACCTAGCAGAAGATAATTCATCTGATATTTGTTGGATTATTGGAGGCGCCAAGGTCTATGAACAGTGTCGGGATGTTGTTGATGAGATTCATTTAACCATGGTGGAAACTAATCAGTCAGGAGATGTTCGAGTTGGACTCTTTAGTGAAAACGATTGGGAGCACGAAGTTGTTGAAACGATTCCTGCTGATGATAAAAACGAGCATGACACAACGTACATGATTCTTCGAAGAAGATCATGAACCATCGTATTCAGTAACTCGAATACCAAGCCTTCCTTGTCGAGCAGGACGTTGCATGATTCGTTCTACTTTCTTATCAAAGGCATCTTTGAGATCAATCTTCATTGCTAATGAATGCCCCATCAAGAGAATGAGAACGTCTGCCATCTCTTCTGCAACTTCTTCAATGGGTTTGTTCTTGGTAACAGCTGCTGCAAGTTCACCTAACTCTTCCACTGTTAATGCAATTCGATAGCCCATGTCATGACCATTGTTTCCTGCAAAGTCATGTTTGTGATGAAATGCAGCAACGCGTTGCATCATGTTGGTCCATATGTCTTCATCCTTGGATGAGAGCCACGATTCTACTGAGAAGGGTTCCATAGTGAGTGCTTTACAGGAACGCACTAAATCATTGTGTCAGAAGAGAAGTGATGCAAGACCAGACGGGCCCAAGCCTGCTGTTCGCTTCTGCAGATACTGATTCATGGTTCAAATCCGCTGTTGCATCTCCTGGTTCTCTCCCAGCAGCCCAGTTTGAACCGATGAGTAAGGCAGCATAGGGAAGTTCAACTTCTCTGCAAAGTTTTGCTTCTCGTGGCATGGTCATGCCGACAACCTCTCCACCAAGTCGATCGATTGCTTCGACTTCAGCAGCCGTTTCAAATTGAGGTCCTTGTGCCAACCAATATGTGAATCTGAGCCGTTCATCTGAAAGGTTCTGTATTGAGCGAAGTGTGGATTCGAGGTGTTGGTTCATAGCTTCATCGAACGGAATTGTTACCGAAGTGAATTGGGCTTTGTCATCATGAAATGTTGTTGTTTGTCCTGTGAAGTCAATGTATTGATCAGCAATCCCGACACGACCTGGTGGGAAATCTGCAGCCACGCATCCGACAGAGCAGACAGAGAGTACAGCATCCACTTGTGCATGCTTCAAAGCCCAGACATTGGCACGATGATTGATCATGTGTGGAGGCTTGCTAGCAGAACCATCGTTATGATGACGTTGAACAAAGACAAGTGTCTTTTCTTCTGAACTATGGTTTAGTCTGAAGGATTTGAGTGGAACAATTCCGTACGGAGTTTCTACATCAAATGAATCAGTAGCTAAAACTTCGAGACCTGCATCACTGAATGGTTGGCCTGTAGCCATGTTCAATAAGCCAGTTCCACCGATGACGGCCATGCGCTGCATGACCATCCCAATCGCTCAACGATTGTCAAATGTTCGTTGCTTATTCTTGCAAACGCTCGATTAAGTCGGCCTTCTTTCCGGAGACAGGCTTGCCTGCTTCCTTGAGAAGATCCTTCAGTTGAGCAACGGTCATTGAACTGTAATCTGTTGATGCTTCAGCAGGTGCTTCTTCAACAACTTCTTCTGCAGCAGGTGCTTCTTCAACAGGCTCAGGTGCTTCAGCAACTTCAGCAGGTGCTTCTGCGACTTCTTCTGTTGTTTCTTCTTCTGCTTCTTCAGATTCTTCTTCTTCCATTGCTTCAGCGAGTGCTGCAGCCTTCTTGGCTTTGAGTTCAGCAGCGCTTCGTGCTTCTTGAGCATGAATCTCGTCAAGAGTTGGTCCAGCGTCCATGATAACACCAGCTTGGAGAAGTTGGCTCTTACGGATAACAACCGACTTGCAAGGGTAGATGCTCTTGATTGAATTCTGGATATCGGATTCCAGAGAACCATCGAGCATAGCAACTTGCAAACCGTCGTAGGTTGATTTAGCGATAAATCCTCGAACGACTTCTCTGGTCTTGGAACGAATTGCCTGCTTGACTGATGTTTGTACACGCTTTTGCGTGATGATCAGTGGCTTGATTCGTACAAGGTAGCCGTCTTCTGTGACTGCATCCATGACGTCGTCAATCTTTCCACGGTATCGGCGAATTTGTCGGCGAATGTGGTTGGTTTGGTGATGATGTCCAACAAATGTTGTCAAAGCATCTTGTCCGGCTGTATCGGTGACACGGAATCGAAGCATTACATGCATCTTTGTGAAGTCACCGTTGAATTCTTGTTGTGTCATTTCGTAGATACGTCCCATGATGTGTTCGTCTGACTCACCGATGGTCTCTCCAATGTTCTGGAAATTCCAAGGGCTTCGAGGAGCTCGAATGGTGTACCAACGCTTTGTCTTCCACTTATCTTTCTGCTTACGGGCTGCTGCTCGCGCTTTTGCGCTCATCTTCTTTGCCATGTCACTCATCTCGGAGGTGTCTTGAGGGGGCTACCCCTCTTGCAATTCACCGACATACCACTCCTATTTGAAGAAGATTGATGGAAATAACGAGCGGTAAACCTCTTCATCTAGTCATTTCGTGGTTGATTTATGGGCATCCTCCACATCAATGCTGCAGCCACAGCCCATGAATTACAAGATATTGATTTGGTTACAGAGGCCCTGCAGTGGTTTACTGGAACAGAATGGGATGTTGACATGACCTCATCATACCACGGTCCGAAAGTTGCTTTATTGCGTACACACATACAGAAAAATAAACTGGTTTCAGAATTCATTCAACGACTCGGAAAGGACAACTTCATAATGATTCAAGAACAACTCGAACAGCGAATGGATGAGAATAATGTCATTCATGCTCGATTTGATCTAGAGAAAATTGTTGGGCAAGTAGTCTCTCTTACTCCACAAGAACACAGCGGTCCAGTCATCAAGGTTCGAATGAAGGTTGCAGTTTATCCAGGACAAGATGCGACTGACATAGCGATGCAAGTATTCCAGTGATATTTTCGGTCATCCTAAAATCTAATGGTGCTATGAACAGCATTCAAGTAGGTGATTACACTGGAAAAGTCATGACTCACGTTGTCACCTCAGCATGTATGAATCACAAGTACCAAGATTGCGTCGCAGTATGCCCTGTTGAAGCATTCCGTGAAATGGACACATACCTCGTTATTGATCCAGACGAATGCATTGACTGTGGAGCATGTGTACCCGAATGTCCTGTTGAAGCAATTTTCGCAGATACAGACGTCCCTGATGAAGAAGAAGCATGGATTGAAAGAAACGAAGTAGAAGCCGCTGATGCAGAAGTCGCTGAAGGCGATTCTCCAGTTCTCGGCTCCTGATTTTTGCTGTGGCATTTAACCAACCTTCTTGAAGGGTTATACCTCCCGATGGAATGAGAGCCATGACCCATACAGATTTCTCCCAACTCCGACACGGCAGCGACCTCCTGAAGAGAGGATTTGCTAGAATGCAACAAGGTGGCGTCATTATGGACGTTGTCGACGCTGGACAAGCAGCAATTGCTGAAGAGGCAGGTGCTGTTGCAGTTATGGCTTTAGAGAGAGTTCCTGCTGATATTCGTTCTGCTGGTGGAGTTGCTCGCATGAGCCATCCGGACATGATTCAAGGTATTCTCGATTGCACGTCAATTCCTGTAATGGCAAAGGCCCGTATCGGCCACGAAGGAGAAGCACGTATTCTCGAAGCCATGGGAGTTGACATGGTTGACGAATCTGAGGTTCTTACTCCTGCGGACCCATTCTTCCACATCGATAAGAAATCCTATGAGATCCCATTCGTATGTGGAGCTACAGAACTTGGAGAAGCAGTTCGTCGAATTTACGAAGGTGCTGCAATGATTCGCACGAAGGGTGAAGCAGGAACAGGAAACCTCGTTGCTGCAGTTACACACTCCCGTTTAATCACTCAAGAGATCAAGCAAGTACAATCGATGAATGATGATTTACTCGACGAGACTGCAGACCTCATTGCTGAACGATTCCGTGTTCTTGCGAACACTTCTAAACTTCCAGGAACTCATTTTGAAACACCATTCGGCCCTATCGACGATGCAATGCGTTCTTCTCTACGTTCGATTCTTGACGAAGTCAAAGAACTCGGTCGCCTTCCTGTCGTTACATTCTCAGCAGGTGGTATCGCAACACCAGCAGATGCATCTCACATGATGCGAATGGGCATGGATGGTATTTTCGTAGGCTCTGGAATCTTCAAGTCTGATGATCCTCCAACAATGGCCGATGCAATTGTGATGGCGACCGCCCACTACAACGATGGTGCAAAGGTTGCTGAAGCAATGGCAATGACAAAAGGCGATGCTATGAAAGGCGATGAACTTGAAACCTTAGAAGTTCGACTCGACCAGCGTGGCTGGTGAATCACTCAAGCGGTGTATCAACTGATACATCTCCAAGCGTCCACTTTAGAGTCTTAATGACTCCTTCAAGAGCCTTGTAATTGCGAACAGCGTCCTTCATTCCCTCACGGTCTCCACGTTGCCGACATTCCTCGAACCAACCTTTCCATTCGTTCATCTTTCGTTCAGCACGACCAAGCATTGCTTCAATCTCTTCCCATGTTCGGTCATAGGTACGCTTTGCTGACATGATACTTCGCAATAATCGAGGGTATTAGAAACCAATCCCTACAACCACATCACAAAAGGCGAATATCGTCCATTTTCAATCGCTCGCCGTCGCCAAGAACCAGATCGGTTGCTGAAACATTGTCTTCAACAATGGATCCTGGTGAAAGAATACACCTCGACAGAGATACATTTGAACCAACCCTTGCCCCTTTCATAAGCACGGTTTCACGCAGAGAGGAGTCTTTTCCTACCAAGCAGTCAGTTGCAACAACTGATTTGTGAAGTTCAACATTTGAATCGATTTGGGCGGTGTTTGAAACAAAGGAACCGTTCCCATCGACGGAACCCTCTGGCATTGGAAATGGTAGAGTATTTCGTTGTTCAATCAAAACATGTTGTGCCCTGATAAGTTCATTGGGAGAGCCGACATCGAACCAGACACCATCGATTGCCTTCGCATACATCGGCCAGCCCATTTCTAAAAGTCGAGGAAAGAGATTCTTCGAGAAATCATACTTCTCACCTTCGGGGACAAGAGCCATTACTTCAGGTTCGAGAATATACAATCCAGCATTGATTACATTAGAAAACGCTTCTTCCGGAGTTGGTTTTTCTTTGAACTTCCGAATGTATCCTTCACGTAATTCACCATCGATTTCACCAACATTGGATTTGGATAGACCTACAATACCGAATGGACTTGGATCTTCAACTTCCCAAAGAGCCATTGTGGCTTTTGCTCCGCTGTCCTTGTGAGCTTGGAGGAGAGAAGCGACGTCGAATGAAGCAACAGAATCTCCAGAACCAATGATGACTGTGTCTGTAATCTCGTCCATGAGGAGTCGAACAGAACCTGCAGTGCCCATTGGAGTATGCTCTTGATTGATACGTCCTGAAGTTGAATCAGTATTCCATCCCTCTACATGTGCAGCGAGCATTTCACCCCGATATCCAGTGGTAACGATAAGAGAATCAACACCGCCCTGAATCATTGAATCCTTTACAAAATCAACAACAGGACGGCCGAGAACTTCAACCATCGGTTTCGGCCGAGCATCAGTAATTGGCCTTAGACGAGAACCTTGGCCACCGGCCATAATGATTCCAAGCATACTAATCAGCGACGGCGCCCAGAAGACATGTCCACTCGACGCATCTTCTTCTTACCGCCACGACGTGGGGAGGGAGAGTTCGTACTCGTTTCTTCATTACCCATACCGCCAAAGGTAAGCGTCCCTTTGTTGAGGAGACTTGAAATCAATTCTTCTGCAACTTCTTCAGATTCAGCACCAGTCTTTAGACTCTTAGAAACCGCTTCATTGTGATCAGTCATCCATGATTTGCGCTCTTCACGGGCCATGTTTAGTTCTCCTCTGACTTTGTTGACATCGGTCATCATTTCATCGATCTTTGAATGTGTATCGTCTGCTTTCCCACGGAGTAAGACATATTCGTTGTGATGCCGATCTCCTTCTGCCTTGAGGAAATCTCGGTGAGAAAAAGCCTCATCTACTTCTTTGGATTTTTCATCTGCACGGCCAACTGCTTCGAGCATTGCTTGGTGTGAAGCATCAGCTTCAGCCTTGAGGGTCTTAATTGCAGAATCAAGATCATCAAGATCCACTGCAACGAGTTCAAATGCTTCAACATCAGGAGAGAGTTCTTCCATTCGGCGACTCATTTGCTTGATTTTCTCCATCGTTTCTTTTTCCTTCTTAGGACCCATTGCGGATGTGTTGTAGAGATTCTCCAAGTTCGTAACATCACGCTTCAGCTGTGCATGTTCTGCTGTTGCGCTCTTTTTCTGACTCTTCTCACCACGACGTCCTTTGGCTTGGCCGATGATAGAACGGATTTGATCTTGGATTGCATTACGCTTTTCTTTGAACAATCGGATTTCTGCACGAATCGTTTTTACTTCCGCAAGTACAAGTTCGACTTTTTCCTTGTGCTCTTTGTATTGATCTTGGACTGCATTGCGCTGATCTGCTGCAGAACGTGCTTCAGAACTGAAGTTATTACGGACGTCACGCAACTTTCTGACCTTTGCTTCCATAGCATGCAAGCGGTCACGTAGTTCAGCATCTGGGCGTTCTTCTGCTTGGTCTTTGGAACCCAACATACCATTGCGTAGTGGTTTTGCATTTCAAACCTATGGATTCAAGAAAGGTATTCAAACGTTGAAAATATCGAGTAATTCAAGGACTGCTCCAAACCCAATAATCAATGAACCAAGTAATTGGCTGGTGACTGAAATGGAGCGACGTAGTCTTGTTTTGAATTCATTTCGAACGTTGACGTTTATTTGTCGGCCAATGAGTAAGTCTCCACTAGGCTCTTCCAAACGTACAGAAACTGTAGCATCACCAAAACGCTCAGGTAGGAGAGTCTGCCAAGCCATCGTACCATCCTTGAGTAGACCAGTCATTTTCCCGAGAACATCTTCGTTCCCTTCCGCAGCAATAGGTAATGATTCGGAGGACCACCATACTTCCTTACCTGGTTGAAGTTCATAGCGCATGGCTATTTCATGCGGACGGAAATCAGGAGATTGGACACGGAAAACAACCGTTTTGCTCTTTTTGGAGAGATTGTGCATGAAGACGAATAAATTGGCTCTTTTGGTAACGACATTTTCAAGATCAACTTCGAAGACCAAATCTTTCAGAGCAGATGGTCTTCCAAATTCCATGTCCTGTTCGATTCGATCGACGAGTCGGAAGAATGCTGGACATTGAGTTCTTGCATGCTCTATCAATTCAAGCCATAGTTCGAGACTGAAAGAGTCTTCATCAAGCAATGCTTGTATTCCAGCTTCCTTAATCACTTCTTCGAATTCCAGTTTCATCGTCTTAGAGTCCATACCATTGTAATGCCGATAAAGTGTCATTAGAATTTTTTCTCGTGCAAAATCATGCTTGATGCCACGCTTAACGTGACTTTGGACAGTACGCATCAATAGGTCGTATTTGGAGCGAAGCAAGGGGTCTAATTGTGTTCGAATCATATCGTCAAAAACACTCTCTAAAGTCGAAGGGTGAACTGGTGCTTCGAATGCATCCAGCAAACCAGACTGGTTCACCATATTGAACCGATGCTGCCTTGTAGACATGTGCAATCCAAGAGCAAGCATGTGCAAACCCCAAGACATGATGAAGATATTTTGGCCAAGTGAATTATCAAGTCCAAAGAGAAGAACAAAACCAAATCCTGTACAACCTAGAACAACGCTCGTAAAAGAAAGAGAATGCAATCGTATTTGGCTTTGAATACGGTGCGCCATCCCATCATAGCCGTGCAATGCTTCGATACTTTGGTGTTGTTCTTGAGAGAACTTGATGGCTTGTGCGAAAGCTGAATGGGAGAGGGAAATTCTGTATCGATGCATTCCAAGAACAAACAGCCAACCGAGCCCTATAACCGAACCGAGCAACAACAAACTTGAACTAAATGATTGTCCAAGAGAAGGTTTGATACTTGATTCCCACCAATTTGGGTCTGTTCCTTCGTATGCCCACGATCCTAACAGAATGAAGAGAGAGAAGATTGGAAGAAGCAACGTTAGGCGTAATCCAGATGAGAGTATCTGGTCGTCTATGGAAAGGAGAAAACGTTCTCTTTCCATGAGAGGAGACTCCAAAACGGAGGGTATGGATGATTCAACTGTCTCGCTCACAAGCAACCCTTACGAACATGAGTCAAAAGCGTTCGTCCTGTAAGAGTAGGAAATAGATTAGATTTACCACTCAATGAGAACGTACGATGATTGAGTCTGAAATATCAGATTCAAGTTCGATGATTGTTCCACTGGCTTCAAATTTTGATGAACCAAGAGATTTGAGGACCGACCCAATGGCTATGCGCTCTCCAAAGAGATTAACCAACTCTTCAGAGACAAGCAGGCCTACAACTGTCGCTTCTTTCTCAATAGGGAGTAAAGTAAGCGAGGTATGCTCAACAATCCTGGACACAATTCTTTCGCCAACATGTTTGCTCGGCTGGGGGATTTCCCTCCCACTTGGGTCGAGTTCTGGATCTCCAAGTAAGACGGTTAATGCCACTTCCAAATCATCATCAATTGCATGTTCAAGACGGCAAGCGGTCTCGTGCGCATTACCATTGAAAGGAATTCGTTCTAGAAGAACTTCTGCAAGTCGATGCCGTCGTTTCATTGTTCGTCCATGAATCAAACCTTTCTCTGTTAATTGAGCGCCCTTGTATCGCACATAATCAATGAAGCCTTTGACAGATAATCGCTGAATCATTTCTGTTGCAGAGGCTGGCGAAACGCCGAGTCGTTGAGCTAAATCTCCAGTTCTTACTCTTGAATGTTGATCGGATTCATAGAATTCATACATTGTTTCGAGATATTCATCCTCAAACTCTTGAAAATGACCCGCCATAGAAATCCCTACACTCTACCTTGATTCAATACTTTGGTTATCCATTCTGTTTTGCCGAGAATACCGTTGAGCAAGATGGACATCGCACAGAGCCACCATAATCAGAGGGCACACGCAACGTAGAAGAGCATTCAGGACAGGCGATTTCAATCTTGGAAGGAGGAGATTCCATGACTTCCAAATCATCATCCTCTTCTTCGGTTTCTTCCTCGATTTCTGCTTCCACCTCAAATCGCTCCGAGCAATCAGGACAACGTACTGTCCCAGAATAGTCACCTGGAATTCGTAGTGTTCGTTCGCAAGATGGACATGAGCGTTCAACAGATTCGACTTCTTTCTTTGCCACCTTTTTACTTTCTTTCTTTACCTTTTCAGGGATTGCCATTTCAGAACCTGATGTTCGTCGAAGATGAAGAACCAAAATGATGGCGGCAGAAGTCGCAATGCCACCACCGATAGCAACCCAAGGAATCTCAAAACCTTCTTCTTCAACTTCTTTTGATTCGACAGTGAAACTCTTTTCCGATTCAAGTACTGTATCGTCAAATGTCCACTGTGCTGTAAGGAGAAGTTCAGTCCCGAGTGGCACCTTAAAGGAGATGTCGACTTTGGAAGTAGATCCAGCCGTCAAGGCCGTAGTCGCCGCTTGAGCAAGGATAGTCCCGTCTGAATCAATGAGGAGGAGTTCTCCGGTTGAACCCGCTAATTGACCAGAGTTTTCAACATCAAGAGTCACGGTCACCATGCTACTCTCTACCAATTGACGTGGAATGGTGATTGGATTGATGGACATAGAATAAAGCGATTGCTCGCCAGAAAGACTTGCCGTAGCAATGTAACTGCCTGTGGAAGCGGTCCATTCAACTGGACTCA
Source organism: uncultured Candidatus Poseidoniales archaeon (assembly GCA_963968475.1). Lineage (GTDB taxonomy): Archaea > Thermoplasmatota > Poseidoniia > Poseidoniales > Poseidoniaceae > MGIIa-L2. Next base: position 11,533 of record CAXAHE010000028.1, read on the forward strand.
TTCTTAGAATGACTTCAGTTCCTGGAACTTCGCCAATCTGAGTCTGTCCAGAGACAATTCCAGAACCGAGAGTAACGATTTGCTCTGAAACAAATACGTCTGTTCCTGAAACTCTATACCCATATCGTAGTTTCACATCCCTCGAAACCCCGTTGTCAATAGAAACATTCCATCCAATCGTGACTTGGCCTTGGCTTTCGATAGCAATGACTTCAGCAAACATACCTTGCTCACTGGCGACATCCACTGAAAACGTTCCATTCAAGTCACTCAAAACAATCCCGTCCGATGAGCGTATCATCCAGGAGTATTCTTGATATCCAGATTCGGCCAATGTAAAGGAGAGGGCAATATCTCCTGCCTGTCCTTGTTCAAGTGTGATAGAACTGTTTGCTACAAGCACATCAAGGCTCGAACGTATTTCCAAATGAGCTTGTCCAGTCGTATTTCCTTGGTTCCGTAGCAATAAAGAAACATCAATCGCATCATCAACATGCCATGGCCCACCAATCAATGCTAAGCCAGAAGGGCCTGCACCATCGAAAATAGCCGAATCTAATCCCTCAAGCGTGAATGTTGCAGTACCACCACTTGTTGCACCGTTTCGATCATCGATGAAACTACAATGAAGAATTCCAGGCCGTGCTGTAAATGAAATCAACTCAACGATCATACTGTCTATAGAGAGAATGACTGATTGGTTAAAAATCTCATCCTCTTGGAAGGTACAAACACTACGGCCATCAAATAAACGTTCACCGTCTAAATTTAACAATGTCAGATTGAAAGATACTTCTGCCCCTGCTGTGACGTTTTCTGTTATGATCTCCAAACTGAGAGTTGCATTTGGCAAAGGAGGAGGGCCGATTGGAGCCATTAACGAAAGAGATGAAACCGATCCATTCTTTGAGATATTAAACCAGATATTTCCTTCTTCGACCATGTGCGAGGACTGGAAGTCGAGAACCACAGTCGAAGTACCGTTTACAACAACATCCTCGTAATAGATGGTTTCATTCCATGATTCTTGAGCTACATCAAGAACGAATGATTCACTTCCAGCAACATCCCCTACGTTTTCGATTGGTATTTCTGATTGAATGTAATCTCCTTGGCGAATGGTGGAATTGGTCGTGTAAATACCAGTGGAATCTATCCCAGAGAGCGTGATTGAGGAAGAGCCAACAAAATCAATAGATGAAGGAGCTAGACGTTGCAATGAAACGGTTGTTTCAGAAAGAAAATCATTTGATGGAACACCTACGTCACCGAATAGTTTGAGATGAAGTTCCATATAGCCAATTTCTAATTCATCCAATTGAATTAAAACTTGCTTAACCTCACTTCCCGAGAGAGTGTATGATTGATTCTGGGACCAAAGGATTTGACCACTCAAATCGAAAAGTGTTGAATTCACATAGACGCTCCCCGCAGAGGTATTCTGCTCGATAAGATCGAAGGACAGGTTGGTTGTATTTCCTAAAAAGGAAGGTGATTCATCAAAAAGTAGTGTGGACTCTTGCATCAAAATAGCACCACTGGAAGCCTGAACTGTTGGCAAAGAGAGTACTGAACACAACAAAAGCCCGGCAAGGAAGATATGAGACATAAATCCCCGTTGGCCTTCCATACATTGCTTGAACTCATGGGGGTTCTTGAGCATGATGCCGAAATATGTCGCAGCGGGAGGTTTATTCAAGGTTGCAGAGTCGGCGAAACATATGACGCCCGAGGAACTTTTGGCCATCACTCCTGAGTTTCTAGCGAAAGCCATACTCCACAGGCGAGAACGCCTTGCTTTGGAAATCCCAGAGCAACTCGATGCTCGGACAAGTGAATTGACTGAAGCAGCAGCAATGGCAAGGGTTGCTAAAGAGCAAAGAGATTCTGTCAATAACAAAGTTTCTTCTTTAAAACGCGAACGAAACGAAGCTCAAGCAAAAGCAAAAATCCTCTTTTTAGAAGCCAATGCAATACGTGAAAATGCCCCGAAGACCAAAGGCAGCAGTGAACCCGAACCTGAATGGGCAAAAGAGCGGTTACAGCAACGCCTTGATGCGCTAGATCTCACACTCCAAACAAACTGGGGCACGCACATAGATGAGCGAGCGACTCTCAATGAGATGAAGACTCTCGTTCGGGAGCATGAGGCTTGGGTCGAAAAGAGAAAGGATTCCTTTTCTGAGATCAACAAGATGATTGAAGTGAGAGATAAAGCAAAACGGTTGCTTGAATCAGCCGATAAAGCACATCAGGCAATGGTACAACTGCATGATGAAAATCAAATCTTCCATGACACGTACATCGATAATGAACGTAAGAGAAAACACGCAGATGGCCGTACAACACGACTCGCCCAAGCACTCGATGAAAGTCAACGAGGTATCGATTTTTGGAAAGAAAGTTTGGAGACTGGATTCCATGAACTATTGACCGATGCTCAACGAGTAAATGAGGGCGGTAAATCTACTCGAGCACTTTCCCGAGAGCGACGTAAGCAGAGTGAACAAAAAGCCGGTGGTGAGGAAGAATGACCACCTGCAAAACCACAGGTTTGACATTGGAACAGCAAGAGCGCTGGCCATTCCTGTACAGCCACCTTTCATCTGATATTGAGATTCCTTCCATGACTGATGTTGACGAACAATACATAATTGAAATGGACAAAGAGATTACTAAAATTCTCAAGCATATAGGAGATGGGAAAGCAAAGAGTAGAGAATCACTTACTCGCCACCTTACTGGCCTATTACAACGAAGATTCCAGAGGAACGCCAAGGTCCAAGCCTTTGGATCATCAGTTACAGGACTTTCACTAGGAACAGGAGATCTTGACCTTTGCCTTTCATTCAAAAAAGATCAACCGAAGAAAGTTCTTCGAAAGGTTGCAGGCCTGTTACGAGAGGAAGGTATGATGGATATTCAGCAAATTCCAAAGGCCAAGATCCCTATCGTCAAATTTACAGATTCACGCTCTGGACTTGATGTTGACATCTCTATCGAGAATAGATTGGCCATTTACAACTCAAAGATGCTCAAGGGCTATGCCCAAGACAAACGGGTTCGTGAATTCATTCTCATGATAAAATACTGGGCAAGTCGGAGAGGAATTAATACAGCGTTCGAAGGAACTCTGTCTTCTTATGCATGGACATTAATCAGCATTCAGCACCTCCAGATGACAAATCCCCCAGTTGCTCCAAACCGACAGAAGGGCAACAAGAAAGACCTACTTGAGATCAATGGAGTGCTATACGATATTTCGAATGATTCATCTCCTTTTGAATCTAAGAATCAACAATCACTTGCATCACTTCTCATCTCCTTTTTCGATCGCTTTGCAACCCGATGGGATTGGAATGAAATGGTTGTTTCAATACGAAACGGAAGTCCTTTGAATGCTGAAAAGAAGAGGTGGACGCATACAGGACCCCTCCCGCTTGAGGTTGTCACTGGTCAATCGAATAACCGTATGGAACACATTATGCCAATCGAGGATCCATTCGATCATGAACACGATTTGTCAAGAGTCGTAAAACCAGAAGGTGCTATGACAATCCAAGAAGAATTTATGAGAGCATTGCATTTACTCTCAGAAGGAAAGTCCTGGAAGCAGATTTGTACTCCTGTCATGGAAATAGATGAAGAACCAGAGGACTTTTTCCATGATTTGAGGACTCAAAATACTGATCTCTTAAAGACCAACCTTGAAGAAATGAAAAACGAGGTCACACGCGTCGAAGAGCACATACAATCCCTTGTTAGTGAACGCCAAAACTCGAAAGAACTATTGGATCTTCTTCGTGGCACACTGCAAGAAACAAGAAATGTGAAATCAAATCGTCAATCCATACTTTCTGAACTGCGACCACTCAGCATGAAAGTACAGGAGTTACGCCAGACTCGCGATGGGATAAATGACCGCATTGCAATTCCAACAAAGCGAATTCACCAGGAAATGGTACGCATTTTTGATTCCTTAACTTCCGAAGTCGATGTATTCAATACACAGAGCCTGGGAAGAGAACAGGGGGATTTCTCGTACTTCTTTGAGTTGCAAGCAATGTACAAGGCTTCTATTGAATCTAATGAGGCACATCAGGAATTTATTCGTCTGCGAAGAGAACAAAATAAGGAATACAAAGCCCTCAAGGAAACTAATTTACAAGAAGAAGATGTACTCAATCGACTTATCGAGAAAAATCCAGAACTCAAAGGGATTAATTTACACCCTAAAACAGTAAAAGAGTTTCAACATAACGCAAACAAATTACAGAAATCAATTAACCTTCAGTATTCCAAGAAGCACGAATTGAAACGTGAAATCGGTCGTATTGAAGCTTGGATTCGTATTGCTACAAGCAAAGGCAATCAACGGCAGCGTAAGGATGCGAAGCCTCGGGAAAACCGACGTCAGGCGCCAGCAGTGAACATTAATGAAGTGAGAGAACGAGCTTCGAGCGGTGGTTCATTTTCACTGAATGAACTCGATGCTCTTTTGTCAAAAGGTGGAATCTCAGGGATCGAATCCACCCAGCGATCTTCAACACCAAATCAATCAGAAAGACGCAAATCTGGACGTAAGAAAGCAGCATATCGAGTCGACCCGAGGCAAGGTCGAAAGCGTGGAAAGAAACAATCACGGAAGTGATTCAATGGATGTTGCTTGGCGAGAAGGTCTTGCTCCAGAACATCTCACGGTCGAATGGATCAAAGCAGTGCAGAAGTTGTTTCTTGAGGGAACTGGCGAGCAATATTTTGCAGGTTCAATACAATCCTTACCCGTCCCAAAATGGGAAGGGAATCTCATGCTTTTTGATTCGCTAATAGAGACTCCTCAATCAATGCGAGGTTTATTATGGACGACTCCATTCAAAGAGGATACTATTCGAATCGTATCATTTGTACTCGATTCTGGTTCTCGTAACAAGGGGTGGGGCAGTCAAGCGTGGAATACACTCATTCAATCATTTGCAGGAACCCAATACACAACTATTCAACTCGAAGTGAGAGCAACAAATGCGAAGGCCATTGACTTCTATAGAAAAAGAGGTTTAGAAGTTATTCAAGAACTCCACGGCTACTATAACAGTGGAATAGGCTATCTCATGCGAGGGCCCTTGCAAACATTCACCCCGCAATAAATATACACCACGGGCTCATATTTTTCACCATGGGATTTGACGTGGAATCAATTCGACAACTTCCAAAAGTCAATTCAGTTGATTGGCTTAAACCCGGCCAAGCGATATCGGACGTGGGATATGAAACACTCTTGGAATTATTGAATTCCAGGAAACAAATGACTCTTATTGGTAAAAGCGGATGTGCGATTATCACCTCGATAAATGAAGAAATACTAATCATTCAATCTGAACCAAATGTAAATTTAGGTTCAATAGACCTTCTTCTTGATTCGATCAGGACCTCGTATTGAGAACTGAATTAGGAGAACTTGAGCTTCAATCACTTCTGTTTTTATTTAGAATTTTTTCCATGTTCAATTCTTCCTTACAGAGTGAAGGGGTTAAATGGGTGAGGTCGGTCGCTTGGCCGTAGCATATCTAGCGTATGCCAGCA
>CAXAHE010000029.1:0-16363 GCA_963968475.1 uncultured Candidatus Poseidoniales archaeon
TCGACCTTGTTGCAAGTTCAAAAGACGATGCTGAACATCGAGCATACTCCACTATTGGATCACGTCACAAAGCAAACCGCCGAGCAATTAAAATCATCTCAATTGGTGAAATTGACCCTCGAACATCAACCGAGCCAGCCGTTCTTCATCACTTCCGCGACCAAATCACAGCAGAAGGTGGAAGAACCGCACCTGTGGCTGAAGAAGAGTGAAAGGCACATCGCCGCATTCATCAATGACCCCCTCTAGGCTATGATGGGGCGATAGATTGGAACAGACAGAACTTGAACAAACAGCACGACTCGTCGAAATGAATCGTGAACGCTACCATGAAGTGCAAGAACGCGTTGAGCAAGTCCTCAATGTTCTTGGTGAACACGACGTAACTGCGACAATTCTTGAAACCCTTTCAAATAAAAATCACGATTCAGAAATGAATATGCATGTTTCAATTGGCGCTGGAGTAACACTCAGTTGTAAACACCCTGGTGGTGGAGAAGGAACAGCAATTATCGATTTAGGAAGCGGAATCTTTGGTGAGCGCTCCTGGTCTGATGCAGCTTCAGTGACTCGAGAGAGAATGGGAGAACTCGGATCGCTTTTAGAAAACCTTCAGTCTCAAAGCAAACAACTTGAAACGAAAATTTCATCCCTTGCTAAGACCTTCACTCAAGCAGCAGTGGCGCAACACGAACAACAGCAACCTAACCCTCCTGTTGAACAACCGCTTGAGCAAGAAGCCGAACCAACTGAACCAGAGCAAGAAGAATCTACAACCACGAAATCAAACCGCCGCCGTGGCGGTATGTTTGGCAATCAGCTAACACTGGACGACTAGGTGAGAATATGGGATTGTTTGATCGATTCAAACGTCGCGTCCAAGAGGTTGCGGAAGAAGTTGATTCTGATGAATTAACGGCAATAGAAGATTCTGTGGAAGGCCAAGTAGCTCTTCAGACAGCCACTGAGATTGAAGAAGATTGGGATGATGAACCTCTTACTGAAGTCGAAGAAACTCCAGTCGAACCAACCGAACCTGAAGATGAATGGGACGATTGGGACGATGATGAAGAAGAGATAGAATTACCCCGCCAACTGTCCAAAAACGAGCGAAAGCGAATGGAAAAGTTGGAAAAACAACGCGTCAAGGAATTGCGCCGAAGAAAGGCAACAGATGTTGCTAAGCCACAAGGGTCTCGTGTTGATCTATCGATGATGAGGACAACAACTGGCCGGCAACTCGTTGAAGTGAAAGCCGCTCCAAAAGGTTCGACAGAAAAGGCCGAGATTGAAACAGAATCAGGGTCCGTCTCGATCGATCTCGGAGGAGGTATCGTATCTCAAGGCGGACGCATCATCAAACAAGGAAAAGTTCTCGATGATCTTCTTGAAGAGTTAGAATGGATGCTTCTTGAATCTGATATCTCAAGTGAAGCAGTAACGTCGGTTCTATCCGCATTAAGAAAAAGTCTCGTCGGAGCCCGTCTTCGTCGAGGCGCTGAACTTTCTAAAGTTCTCGAAGCAGCTCTAAAACGAGCATTACGTAACCTTCTTGCTGCTGGCTACTGGGATTTTGATGCCTCAGTACAATCGTATTTAGATGCGGGAGATGCGCCAGTCGTCGTCATGCTCGTCGGTGTTAACGGAACCGGGAAAACAACAACAGCTGCAAAGATAGCTCATCGTATTCAATCAAATGGGCATTCAGTCATAGCCGCAGCAGGCGATACGTTCCGTGCTGGAGCAATTCAACAACTTGAATCCCATTGTGAAAATCTAGGAATTCGTTGTATCTCAAGCCAGCGTGGTGGCGATGCAGCAGCGATTGCTCGTGATGCGATAGAGTCGGCAAAAGCAAAGGGAATCGACGTTGTTCTTGTGGACACTGCAGGGCGAATGCAAAACAAAACCAATCTGATGAAGGAACTGGAAAAGGTCCGAAGAGTTGCAGACCCCCATCTTGTCTTATTCGTTGGAGATGCCTTAGCAGGAAATGATGCAGTGGATCAAGCAAAAATGTTCCAAGAAATGATGAAATTCGATGGAGCAGTACTTTCGAAAATGGATACAGATGCGAAAGGTGGAGCGGGACTATCAATCGCTTACGCTACTGGACGCCCAATCGTTTTCGCAGGTATCGGACAGGGGTATGATGACCTTTTACAATTCAACCCAGACTGGCTTCTAGATGAAATGTTTTCATGAGTTGATATGATGTTCCAAGACGAAGAAACAGAACGATTCTTCCAGGTAGTCCACCTTTTCCAACGAACTGCTATGGTCAATCTTGGCCTCATAGAACATCCTGAAGGTGGTCCGAGATTCAATTTCCAAGAAGCAAAAGAGGCCATAGACATCCTTCGAATGTTGAAGAACAAAACAGAAGGAAATCTCGATAATTCCGCAAAAGCCATGCTCGATGGTGTTGTAAGCGAATTACAAATGCAATTCATGAATGCCCCCAAGCGCAAGAAAGCGATGGATGAGGATCTGGCTAACATGGAAAACGTTCGACAGACGTTCAATAATCCCCGAACAGCACCGGTTGAAGACATTACCAGCGAAGAATGAACTTTTTCAGCAAATTCCATCGGTTGATTGATGAGCAAGAAACAATTCAGGTGAATTGGTTGCGATGTCTTACGTAAGCGAAGTTTCTTCCGATGACGCCCCAACAGTACTCATTGTTGACAATAATCAGATGTCGATTATGAGGCTGAAAGAGGTCTTTCGTAAGCGAGGCTTTGCCTTAGTCGTCTGCGAAGATGGAGACGAAGCAGTAGACGAATACATCCGCATCAATCCCGAACTCGTGGTTATGTCCCTTGACATACCATCACTCGATGGCCATTTGGCAGCACTCGAAATGCGGGAACACGGAGGCGATTCTAGGATTCTCTTCATCGCCCCAAACAGACTTTCCGATCTCGCTGAACAAGCAACATTCTCGGCAGGAGCCGTAGGGTGGCTTACAAAACCAGTAACTCAATCACAGTTGGATGAAATTTGGGACGAAGTATTAGGCGACATTCCAGAAGCACCAGGGTTAGAAGATTTGGATCAGTTATATCCAGAAGACCGAATCAAAGTTGAGCCAGATGACGTCTTACCAGCCCTTCCGACACTTGCAGAACTTCCGCCGATGGAAGAACTCCCTCCTCTAGAAGTGACCGTTTCACCAGATACCCCTACAGCGAAACCAAAGAAAAAGAAAGGGCTCCGCAACTTTTTGATCCTACTCATTCTTGTGGGCGCTGGTGCAGCGGTTGCATATCAACAAGGCCATCTCGATGGACTATTGTAACGGCCCTTGCTGAACAATAACTCGAGGTTGATGCTGAACAGGCTGAACGAATTGTCCTTGTACTTGGATAAGTTGACCTTCTTGGATTACTGAACCAGCAGGCGCTTGTATCATTTCTTCTCTTCGATAGGTATTGGTCGTTAGGAGCGAAGGGTCACCTCGTGCGATTTGCCCATCAAGCCTCCTAGCATTCCAATATCCCCAATAAACGAGAGAGAGAAGTCCTCCAAAGAAAACCAATCCAATAAGGAACATGACAACGCTCATGGTTATCTCTCCAAAAGTCCTTTCCAAGAGGCTTGAGCATACTTGGATGCCTCAGCAGCAGGGTCGCCATTTCCATGAATTCCAGAACCTACAATGATGCAATCTGAGCCAGAAAGAATTGCTTCATACGGATCGCCATAACGTTGTCCTTTGACACCATCCCCAGTTGCTAGATTTATCCCAGGCGTCCAAATCAATTTCGAATCTCCAACCAATCTTCTCAACTCGGAAATTCCAGTTGGTTGGCTTCCATTTCCAATGAATCCGAATACACCCGGATGTTTTGAACCATGTTCTGCAACGGTTGCGGTGTATGAGGGAATAAGCAGATTGCCGCGACTCGACATTTGTGCAAGAAGCAGAACTCCCCCGATACGGCCTTTGCCTTGCCATGCTGCCTGTAAACCGTCGACAATATCGGGACCACTGATGAGGTGGGCTGTTACAAGATCTGACCAACTCGCAATATTGTAGAGTCCAAGCATTTGTTTTTCGCTGATTTTACCAATATCTGCAAATTTTCTGTCCTCAAAAATGAGGAGGCCGAGATCGTTAGCTTTCTTACAAAACGCCCCCCAGTCTTCGGAAGTCCAATCGTCAACCATGTCGACATGGGTTTTCAATGCGACAATAAATGGATGTACCGCATCGAGTAAATCATTCAATTCCTTCATTGTTGGACGATCAGCTGCTAGACACACCAGTGATTGTTTTTGCGCAGCAAGTTGCATGTATTGCCGAGCCATGGGGAGGGTCGCAGATTCCCAACGTTCTTTCCAAACACTTTCAGGCTCCATAGTATCTCCCAAGAGGTGGTATCAATCATACTTTACGGAGGATACACAAACCGTTTATGCAACCATGTGGAGGGGTGAACATGACGCAAGGGCGCAGCATCAAAGCGACGCTTCTCGTCGCGTTATTGTTGAATGTCATTCTTGCAGGTTGCTTTGGCTCACCAGAAACCGCACCACAGGATGATGATTCCCCCTCCAGTTATCCCGATATCTATGAACGCCATACACTCGAATGGAATTGGACTGGAGCCTATTCAAGAGTCCTTGAAGATGGGCCACATCAACCACTTTCAGTCCAAGAAGCAACAATTGATGTTGACACTTCGGGAACTTGGGAAGGCGGGCCAAACACAGCAGAAGTTCACCTGTCTTACTGGCTTCCTTCCAATACAGAACTCGGAGATCAAGTCCCGGTGATTGCCGTCATTAGCCCATATTTTTCTTATGGCCAGCAAGGTAGTGAATCTTCTCCAACAAATGTGGTTAGCGCAGGGCGTGGCGAATTCATCTATGATAATTTCATCCCTCACGGGTATGCTTTAGCTCAAGTTGCGGTCTTCGCAACAGAGGAGAGCACAGGTTGTTTTGATTACAGAGGCGACGGAGAAGGTCAAGGGATTCATGCTGCAGTTGAATGGTTAGGAACTCAAAACTGGAGTAACGGAAACGTGGCCATCTACGGAAAGTCCTACGAGGGAGCAACTGCATGGGAAGCAGCAGCACAAGGTAGTTCGCACCTCAAGACGATCGTTCCAATTTCTGGGACGACAGCTCTTGGGCCACTTCTCTACAAGAATGGAAGCGCAGAAGCCCGCAGTCAAATCATGCACTCGAATTATGGTGGATCAATTCTTGACTATGATGCAGATGATTTGGACAACATGTGTGCAGACGTAGTTGAAGGCTTCTTAGCAGGTCCAGCACGATATGGTTTGGGGGAACTCGATCCATACATGGATAATTATTACGACGAACGCAGCCATATCGACAAAGCCCTTGGTAAATACAACGGGAGTATCTACTGGGTTCAAGGCTTACAGGATTGGAATGTTGATCCACACCAAGTCTTTGGAGGTCCGCCAGGTACAAATTGGTACCAAGCCTACATCGATGCGGGTTACGACGTAGCAGGGATGCTCGGTCAATGGGAGCACAATTATCCAGATCAATGGTCAAAACATAACAATCAGGAATCGGGATATGGTGGAGAAGCAATTCAGAACATGACCAGATGGGATTGGGGCCAAGATCTCTTTGAATGGATGGAATACTATCTCAAAGGGGTTGGAGAAAAACCCGATTTACATGCTCAAGTCCAACGAAATGACGGTCAATGGCGAATTGAAGAATCATGGCCGCCTCTCGATGTAGAACGCCTTGCATTGGAATTGTCAGATTGTGTAAATGATGGGGCTTTCGTTGGAGGCGGTGCCCCTGTCGTTGGTGGAGGTCAAACCTTAGCAGTAGAATGTCCAGCAATGAGCGATACAGAAAATCTCCACATCGCAGGTCTTGCAACAATCCATCTCATGGCAGTCCCAACCTTTGATGGGGGCCAAATATTTGTTGAGATGCAGGATGCAGAAACAGGGATCCGCTTAGGACATGCTACAATGGATGTACGATACCATGCGGGCGGTTATGATGCCCAAACTGTAATCCCAGGTGAAGCAATTACAATGCTAATGGAATTCCAAGCGATTGATGCAATCCTTCCTGCTGGCCACGGTCTGCGTTTTATTCTCTCTGAACAAGGCGAAGACTACCTCGCTCCAGCTTGCGGAACCACCTGTACAGTTCACGTATTGCCATCTCTTTCTGTCGTAGAATTGCCCTTAATCGAACGAACAGAAGCAGACGTTCTCCTTACGCCTCAATCTGAGGAAGCGGCGAACAACAATTGAGATTTTATCGTTCAAATCTGGTCATTGAACGATTGAATATTTTTACAATAAATATCGAGCGATTGATAAACTATATTGTAAAATATCAAGTAAAAAATATTCATTATTTCATTAAAACAACCTATTTTTATTCATTAAGTACATTTTGAATCAAGATTAGTGAACAAATGATTGATATACCGTCTTCACTACCTTGCATCTGATGTCCACGAAATCAAAATTGGAATACATTTGGCTTGACGGTTACGAACCAACACAGAACATGAGAAGTAAAACCATGGTCAGAGATGAATTTTCAGGTACGCTTGAAGAATGTCCGGAATGGATGTTCGATGGGTCCTCAACACGTCAAGCAGAAGGAGGAGCATCAGATTGTCTTCTCAAGCCAGTTGCCATCTATCCAGATCCACAACGTATCAACGGTTTCCTTGTAATGTGCGAAGTCCTCAATCCCGATGGATCACCTCACCCCTCCAATGCTAGAGCTACAATCGATGATGATGACAATGATTTCTGGTTCGGATACGAGCAAGAATATTTCATCATGGATGCAGATACACAACTCCCAGTTGGCTTCCCTGTAGGCGGATATCCTGGTCCACAAGGACTGTACTACTGTTCAGTTGGTGGAAAGAATACACATGGTCGTGCTTTCGTCGAAGAGCATGCCGACCTTTGCCTTGAGGCAGGAATTAACTTTGAAGGAATCAACCAGGAAGTTGCTTGTGGCCAATGGGAATTCCAAGTTTTCGCAAAGGGTGCAAAGAAAGCAGGCGATGAGTTGTGGGTTTCCCGTTATCTTCTCGACAGATTAACAGAAAGTTACGGCTATTACATCGAATACCATCCAAAACCAGTCCAAGGAGATTGGAACGGTTCAGGTATGCACGCGAATTTCTCGAATGGCCCCATGCGCGATACTGGAGGCAAGGAACTGTTCGATACAATCTGTGAAGCATTTGGAAAGAATATCAAGAAGCACATGGATGTCTATGGTGCTCACAATGAATTACGACTAACCGGTCTGCATGAAACTCAATCGATTGATGAATTCTCATACGGAGTTTCCGACCGTGGAGCATCCATTCGTGTACCAGCAACTGTTCCAGCAGATGGTTGGATTGGCCGCCTTGAAGACCGCCGACCTGCATCAAATGGGGATCCATACAAAATTGGTGCAGTGATTATCGAGACGACAAAATCAGCTCTCTGATGCATTGTTTCGCTTTGAGCGAATCCGGTATACGCCGATTGTGATTCCTATAATGAAGGATAACGTGAGTATATTGGAAATGATCATTGCAATGGAACCAACGATGATTCCATAGACAAGCCATAGTGAGAGAGATACGCTTACAGCGATGAACGTCGGAATGGAAATCCCTTCTTCCTTACCATCAACCCAAACTCTACGAATTTGGGGAATCCACGCGAGAATACCGATCAATCCGCCGACGAGGCCAATTGCTTCAATCCACGCTTCGGCCATCAACCCCACTCCATCGGTCGCTTTGATGCATCAATTGAATCGATCATCATCCAGTCGATCTGTTCTGCTTGGCTTCTACCAACAACGTGCATCTTAACAGCAGGACCATCTTTACATTTGAGTTCGATATTTCGACCGCTCTCGTCATTGAGGTGGATTTTGCTAAGTTTGGATTTGAAGAGGGTAAGGATGCTTCGCGGGTGTTGGCATCTTGCAGTCAATCCACCTTGGCGCGTCGTATCCCATTCATCGACACCAGTTCCTAATCCAAGACTGAGAAGGTCACCTTTTACCTTCAATCCTCCGTGCATATGGATTTCATCCCAGGTTCCGAAACCAGCCATAGTTTCCACAATACGAGGATTTTCTTCCCCGCCCCCACGCTTTTGCAGGAGTCCGAGCAACTGCTTTTCATTCAGCATTGTTGCGGGAAGTTCAGGCATGTTCTTGGGCCACTCGAGTCGTTGATGCGTCATAGCAACAAATGTCTGAATGTCGAGTTTATCGTCAGGATATCGTTCAGCATGAATTTCTGTCAACAATCTCGTCTTTCGAGCAATTCGGTGAGCGACAGTAGCGTGACTATGCATTGTACCATTGTTACGATGTTGGATGAATTCACCATCTTCTTTGACTTCAAATCGGCCAGACCAATGCTTCTGTTCAACAACAAGAACAACAGAACCTGAAATCAAAATCAAGTCGATCTCTCTTCGCCCACCATCGGGATCAGGTATTCGGACAGACCCGTAAACGGACCAATTGTTCTTGCGTCCAGCAGCCCGAGATAACTTCTCAAGTCGTAATTCTGAATTATCTCCGGCCTGATGTATTTCATCAACGGGTTGCTTCAAGCAACGTCTTCGCCAAAGATCCCATCGTTGTTTGAATCCCAACCAATCACCTGAGTAATGAATCAACGGAATCTACGATAAGTGAAGGCATTTGTTCAGCACCTTCAGAGAGGTGGTTAACATCATCCATCGTTGCTTCACCGGAGAGAACGAGAATACCCATACAACCTGCTCTATTTGCCATAGCAATGTCAGTGTAGAGTCGGTCGCCAACCATGGCACATTCCTCGGGCTTCAAACCCAGTGCCTCGATTCGATGAAGGATCATACCAGCGTTTGGCTTTCCAGAAATATGCACTGGTTCGACTCCAGTTGTAACCTTGAAGAGTGCAAGGAAAGCACCCACGTCAGGTAACCCCCCGTCTGGAGATGGGCACACCATATCTGGATGTGAGGCCATCAAAGGAACCCCAGCATGGAGGTGAAGGCTTGCGGTTTCAAGCTTCTCATACGTGGTTTCAGTATCGTATCCGAGAACGACATATTGCGGGTTCAGAGAACGAGTTGAGATTCCTTCTGCTTCGAGCATCTGGCACATTCCTTCCGTACCGACGCAATATGTTTTTGTTACATTCTTCTTTTTCAACCAAGCGAGGCAATCATGAGTCGATAAAAGAACATCATCAGTAGTTGCAGGAATTCCCATTCCTTCCAGTTTTTTGACGTATTGAGTAACGCTTCTAGAAGAATTATTTGAGAGAAAGAAACGTTGAACGCCTTGTTCATCACATCGATTTAGAAATTCAAGTGCTCCAGGGATAAGGTTCCCTCCAAGATATATCGTTCCATCGAGGTCCAGAAAGACGGCCTTAATCCCGTCAAGAGAGGCTCCCATATTTTCCTCTTAGAACATCAAGGTCTTGAACATGAACCATGGAGAATGAAGGTTTTCCTGTGCTTCTTTGCTCGCAATCATTTCCGTCATCATTTCTTGAAGCGCTGGCTTTTTACCTGCTTTTCCAACAAACCAATTGAGCAACCAAGATCGTCGAGACAAAGATTGCATACGATAACTGTTGGTTAATTCCTTGCCGAGGACGTCCCAAACTTCTACTTGGTAATCCATCGGAGATTTCCCTTCTAGAATATGGCGAGCTGCAATTTCACCTGTAACCAGTGCGTTTCCAACCCCTTCTCCGGAAAAAGGATCGATAAGACTTGCAGCATCTCCAACGAGCCATGCCCCATTCATTGCCATTCTCCTTGGTTGAAGTTTCTGTTTTTTCCGGGGAGAACCAAATGGAAGTTGCCAACCCTTTGCAGTTCCATCTACCAATGTTGCATCTGCAAAGCGTTCTTTGAATTGAGGGTGATTTACGATAATATCTCGCTGCAATGCCTTGAGTTTTTTCGATTGCTTGTCCATCAGATGCATTACCATGCCACATCCAACGTTTGCTCTACCGTCACCAAGGGGGAATATCCAGAAATATCCAGGAATTATATCGTCTACGAAGTGAATTTCTATGTCGCCAATATTCTCTTCGCATCCTTTGACACCGTCCCAATATTCGCGATATCCGCCGCAGTAATGCTTCCTATCCACCATCATTTCGCTGTATGTGTCCACAACTAATGCGGTTGCAACTGGACAACGGTATCCTGCAGCACCGACTAAAGCCGGGGCGTGGAATTCAAACAAGTCGCCCTTGCGCCCCCCAATCCGAAGACGAACACCAGAAGCAAATCGCTCATCCTTCGATCCGTCACCCGGGTCATTTCCATTATTGTAAAGAACATCAGTAACGTCAGCCCCTTGTACTACAGAGCCTCCGTTTTCTCGGACAAGATGCTGAACTCTTTCGAATAAAAGATGGTCGAATTGTTCTCTTGGGAGTGAATATCCAGCCTCTAGTCGAGCGACGTCTTCTTCTGGTAGAGCGACCCGAACCTCTTTCCCATTCGGACTTGAGAAAAGAATTCCATTTACTCTGAAATGCGGCGTCTGTTCGAGAGTTTCTTTAACACCGAGCGCCTTCACATGGGAGAGAGATTTTCCGCCAACAGCGTCACCACATACTTTGTCTCGAGGCCAGATTCCTTTCTCGATTAGGAGGACACGTTTTCCGGCCATGGCTAGGTATCCGGCAGCAGAAGAACCGCCGGGGCCACCGCCTACAACAATTGCATCAAATGATGCGCCAGATTCAGGGACGTTCCCCGTATCGATTGGCTGAGTCCATGACGGCATGGTACGTGGACTGCACGATGCTCTTTGAGGCTTCTTACCACACCATCATCACTATGCGCTTTGGGTGAGCAACGTGCTTCATGCAGGCCGTGACGCGACGTAAAGCGGTATGGGGCTTACTGGTCGTAACTATTGTTTGGGGGGCGACGTTCATATGGATGAAACAAGCCATGAATGCAGTCCAAACCGAAATTGATCTGTATGGACAAACAGCAGTCGTCTCAGTCCTTGTAGGAGGTCGGTTCCTTATCGCCGCAATTGCCCTCTTCATAGGATCATCAAAGGCAAGAGCAGCTCTTAGAGAAAGAGAGTTATGGGGCGGCGGAACGATTCTTGGCCTCATTCTTCTTGTCGGATTCACAACTCAGATGGTCGGTATTGATACGATTTCTCCATCGACATCGGCGTTTTTAACCTCGCTCTATGTCGTCTTTACAGCAATGATTTCGACCAAAATGACCGGTCAACCCGTCACTCGAATGATGATTGTCGGCGTACTCTTAGCGACATTTGGAGCAGGTTTCATCGAAGGGCCGCCACACCTGTCATGGGGGAAGGGAGAAATTTTGACAGTTATATGTGCGTTCTTTTTCGCTCTCCACATCATTTTTACTCAATCGATTACACAACGAATGGATCCTCTTGGCGTAACCATCACCTCCTTCGTTATCGTGAGTATCGGGAGTTTCCTAATTTCCGTAATTATGGGCGGAACGGACACCTTCAAACTCTGGGAATTAACGCTCCAGAAAGACGTCCTTTTCCCATTACTCTGTTTGGGATTACTTGGTTCACTCTTCGCTCTTTTATTGCTTAATTTGTTGCAACGGTACCTCCATCCAGTTCAAGCCGCTATTATCTATGGTCTCGAACCTGTTTGGGCAACAATGTTTGCCCTCGGTCTTGGCCTATCGGATTGGTCTGGGTGGATTGCTATCGGAGGGTCGGCTCTGCTCTTGGGTAATGTTCTCGTGGAATTGCGACAATCGACCCATATAGAGGAAGAATAAACCATCCAAATCTTCCACATCGTTGAAGGGCTAGAGGCAACTCCGTAGGTTTGGGCTGAACATGGGCGACAATCACCATCACCAAGACGGAACAAAAAACGTGCATGCGGGGACAAACCATGTCGGCGAATCCGTTAATACACCAATCTTTCTTTCGTCTACATACAAATTGACAGAAGAACGCTATGCAGGATGGGCTGCAGGAGCCCAACACACACTTCTCTACTCCCGTCTTTCATCCGTGAACTCGGATGCTGTTGCCCAGAAAATTTGTGCAATGGAAGGAGGAGAAGACGCAGAAGTCTTTGCAAGCGGCATGGCCGCAATATCTTCCACATTGATGATGTTATTGAGCCAAGGCGATCACATGGTTGCATCCGCGGATGTTTATGGCGGCACCTATGGATTAATCACAGAAGAACTTCCTCGTTTCGGTATTGAAACAACCATGGCTGACATGACTGACCCTTCATCATATGAGGCTGCAATCCAGCCAAATACAAAGATTCTCTACATCGAGACAATTACGAATCCTAATCTCAAAGTCTGCGATATTCCTGCAATGGTTGAAGTTGGAAAGCGACACAATTTGATTGTCATTATCGACAATACATTTGCCTCACCATGGGCTTGCAAACCAATTTCTATGGGCGTAGACCTCGTTATACATTCAACCACAAAATACCTAGGCGGGCATTCTGATTTAATCGGTGGCGCTGTTGTCGGTTCTAAGGAACTCATCTCGAAAATCTTCATGGGAAGAGTTCACTTTGGAGGCTCTCCAGATCCACACAATTGCTACCTTCTTGAACGTGGGATGCGCACTCTACATGCTCGTATGCCACTCTTAACATCGAATGCTGCTACAATTGCACAACGACTTGATACACATCCAAACGTCATTCGCGTTCAACATGTTTCACTTCCATCTCACACCGAATACGAAGTCGCCCAAAGAGTTGTACCAAAGGGCTGTGGAATGCTTGGAATTGTAGTCGCTGGAGGCGATGAAGGCGCTATGGATTTCATGGCAAAACTGAACATCTTCTACGAAGCAACTTCTCTTGGAGGCGTCGAGTCGTTGATCGAAGTTCCGGCAACATCAAGTCACATGGCAATCCCTGTTGACGTTCGAATCGCGGCTGGAATTGAACCAGGCTACGTTCGTATCAGCGTTGGAATTGAAGATGTCGAAGATCTTTGGAACGACCTAAACCAGGCACTTTCACAGTGATGGCAAAGGGTCTTGTTGTCCAGTTGCAGTATGTAAATTGTTCAAAGCATCGAGAAACTCCGTTCGGTCAGCATCTTCAGCTTCGAGTAGGTTCTTTCCCGCTTTTAGCAAAACCTTCGTTGCTTCCATCCAAGCACCACCGCGATCCCGTGCAAGTGATTCAAAGTGCCAGTCCTGTCCGCTTGAGCGGCCGGCAGCGCACAACCACGCCCAACCAGCAGCAGACTCATCGATTCCATCATGTCGTGACGTTGCGATACGCTCTGCAATACCAGGCCCTTCCAATAGTCCTGTTAAGATCAAATCATGAATCGAGCCGGTTGGGCCAGCTATCTGTTCTTTGGAGAAAGGGAATTTTGCTTTCTTCTGAGCCTTTTCTCTCGCAGTTCCAAGGCTCTTGAGGAATGTTTTGAGCGGCTTTGGCTTCTTCAGTTGTTGCTTCCAGATGATTTCTGCCTCATCACCTTCAATACCAATGTGTTTTAGACCAGCCAACCCATTTTCTTCCCACAAAGCATTCACAGCATCGCTAAGACTTGCACCCTCCATCACCTCAATGATGCTACCTTCTCGTTCACGAAGTCCACCACGTGGATCAATTCGAATGCCTTCGGTTGACTCCTGCATGGCGTGAAGAAACACACCAGCAGCCAATGCTTTTTCATCATCAGCTCCGGCCATACCTGACAAAGCAGTAAGAATCTCATCGATTGAAGAACCTTCACACCAAGAGGAACCAAGAAGTAATCCCGATTCTAATGAATCAAGGACAGCACGTTGACAAGCGATACTCAAACTTCCTTCAGGCACAGTAAGTCCGTGCCACCCTGCAACAAGTTTGCCCATCCCCTCAAGTGCACTTTCTGGAAGGGCGTGTTCCGGGTCCCATCCCAATGGAATCCACATAGCATCGATATCGACAACGGACATTAACAGTGGAGGAAGCATTGATAGGGCAAGGTGATGAACAAAGGCACTTTCTTTCTCCCCTGTTGCACGTAGCGATTGAAGATCGATTCCAACAATTGGACCGTGTCTGAATGTAAGGCGAACCCACCCCTCGTTGGATGGAACGCTGTTGAACACATCACTGGCATCAATTTCACCTGCAACAAATACATCAGTCCCATCGACCTGTTCGTGTTTAAAATCAAATCGAGAACGTTCTAGGACATCTTCCAGCCAGCCAGAAGGAGGCGTCGGATTGGGTCCTGTACAAACAAATCCACCTTCCCAGGAGAAGAAGTACATCCCCTTTCGAGCATGGTCTTCCCAAGGAAGAAGCCGCAATGTTAGATTATGATGGTTTTGTAATCCGGCGAGATAACCCTGCTTCCCGTCTCCCCGGCGAATGAATGAACCAATTCCAAAATTAGGCGATTTGAAATTTCCAACAATCGTGATGTCCGAGTCATGAGCAGCATGAAGAGAGCCTGCAAGAGCCTTGCCAACAGGGTCTCCACGCTTTGCAAGCATTCGCTTTGAGAGCCAGGAAGTATTGTTTTTATTGGCGACGATTTTCTGCAAATCTTTGAGAGTTTTTGAGACAGGGTCTTTGCGCCCCCAACTCAAACGCCCCTTCCAAGTCATGGTTGGAAGGCACGCATCAGGGTCTTCGAGCAAGAGTCGGAGTTGACGGCCGAGACGCTTTGCAGTCGCATCATTTGCGTGCTTTGTACCACGCATTCTCATCCGTTGCTTTTGACCAGGGAAGGTAACTTGCGCTGGTTTTGCCATTTTCTCCCCAACTCAACCCAACAAGGGGTCTCGCTTGAGGTCTTCCCCTCGCATATATCTCTATCATGTAGGAACATAACGGCATTTTGTTAGCATGGCAACACTCACTGTCCTTGGAATTGCTCAAGATGGAGGAAGACCGCAACCAGGTTGCCAGCGACCTTGCTGCCAAGACCTCTCAGCAGCAGACTATCGCAGCCCAGTTTCACTCGGAATTAAAACAGAAAACGGAACAACCATTCTCATCGAAGCGACGAGAGATCTTGGTAGGCAACTCATCACATTTGGAGAGCCAAGTATCGATCATTTATTTCTGACCCATGCACATCTTGGCCATGTTGATGGTCTTGGCCTTTTTGGAAGGGAAACAATGAGTGCCCGAGGCATTCCTTTACACAGCAGCCCCTCGATGCAGAACCTCATCAAATCAACACCAGCTTGGTCACTACTACTCGAACAGGGTGTCTTTGAGTTGACAGATATCGGGCACGTTGAAATTGATGATGTTGTTATCGAATCGATCGCCATTCCACATCGAGCCGAACTTTCAGATATGCATGCCTTTGTTATTAGAGGTAAGGAGCATTCTGTTCTCTTCCTACCTGATCACGATTCATGGGATCAAACACTTGCAGCTCACAAAACCTCATCAATCCGGGAATGGTTGAAAGGGCTTGAAATCAATCACGCGTTTCTCGATGGAACATTCTGGTCAGGAGATGAACTTCAAGGCAGAGACATGTCTGTAGTTCCCCATCCAACGATACAGGACTCTTTGGCAAGATTAGGTCAGAAACAAAGTGGGGATCCAGAAATATATTTTACTCATCTTAATCATACAAACCCTGCATATCGGGAGAATGGCGTCGAGTATCAACAAATCACCCAGTTTGGCTGGAGAGTGAGTTCAGAAGGCCTGCGAATCAACCTGTAACAGAAGAAACCGTGAATGTTTTCAAGAATACGACTTCGACCTTCCAATCAATAACTTCACTACCGTCATTATTTTGACAAAAGATTCCCCCGTCACTATTTGCAGTAACTCCAATTTCAAATGCATAATCTCCATATCCAATATTTCCTGGTGTTAATTCCTCTATAATTTGAGCCTCCGAAATAGCAATAGCGCCCATACCGATAATGGATGTGTTTATCCACATTACACCATCTTCGATCGTTTCTTCAGTGCCAGAGCGAGAGATGAGTTGTTCGCCGATTCCACCTTCAATTGAAATCTCATCATCAATAGTTGAGGCTGTGAAATCACAAGGCTGCTCGTTATCTGAATGAGATGCTGTAAACAGATATCCGACTGGAGAATCACTCATTTCTGCGTAATTGACATCGACTTGAATCGTGCTTCCGCTTGCAATCTCCTCACTTCCAGAGGCAATTTCTTGATAGGTATAATTTCCCTGTACTGTGTACATTCTTATTTCATCACTCAAACCATCATCTTCCATAGCATCTGGAGCATAAGCTGCATAACTGGCTTCAGCAGCTACAGCGACGACGAGAAGCGCAAGACCGTAACTGACCATCTGATTCTTTCTAGCCTCGGGGATCTTGAATCGAC
>CAXAHE010000030.1:0-16058 GCA_963968475.1 uncultured Candidatus Poseidoniales archaeon
TCTTCATCAACAATTTGCTGTTCAACCGTAGACAGTTGGATAAGTGGATCGTCTATTGGAAGGATGCTACCGTTTAGAGTGACGTTCAAGGTATCTAAAATAGCACCGCCTGCCTTTAGTTCCAGTGCGATTTTCGTAGCCCCTTCCCATTCTTCGTCAAGTGAATGTATGAGCGTGAATCCCAATAAATCTGCATCGATAACAACGTTGAAATGTGATTCATTCTCGAGGAGTGTTGCATTGATGATTTCAATCGCTTGTCCATCTGGATCGATTGCAATCTCAGAAGAATCCAGATGCACATACCCTCGTTGCGGAACTAAAAGCTCTGGATGAGGATCAATTAACCCAATCGGGTCGTTTGTTCTATTGAAGTCGAATGTTATGAATCCTGAACCACCTTCAACAAACACCTTCAATTTGATTTGATGCACTCCTGGTGAAACACCACTCATCGGTACGACGCATCGAGCTTCATCGTTGTTGATGATACCAGAAAACACAGTTGAATTGTCAAGCATACACTCCGTCGTAACAGTCCAATTCGAAGGAATATCATCGTATTGATCACCGTTACGCATAGACCAAGAGGCTACGAAAACAGGTTCATCAGTTGGAGTAAACAACGTCCCATTCAAACTAATTGGTGTTGAAAGAGGAATCAGTTTCGCTTCATCGAAGTCCTCATCGACATACCCATTTGGGTCGGTTACTGTATTGACCTCATTTGGCCGGTTGAAAGCCTCACGGAAGGAAGAATGGTCTCCTCTCAATGTCAAATCAAGATAAGGAAGAACATGCTCCATCGCATGATCGAGTTGTTCTTCCTGTGTTAGTGAAGCATCACCATCGTTGAAATCCTCAATGAAGGAAGAAGAATCTTGATATTGGTAATGGTTAGCTCCCAGCGAGTGAAGAATTTGCCATGCAAATCCATCAACATTTTCTAAGACTGGAAGGACGTGTTCGGTTGCAGGTGCTACTTCATCGGCACTTCCTGTGATGAACAAACCAATGTTGGGCGCAGGTCCTTGTACAGTGAGCGGCTCATTTACTTCTCCAACCTCAAGAGCCAATCCAACAATAGCTCGTGGTGGCTGAGCAGTCTGATTTGTTGCAAGTGCGAGCCAATTGATGTATCCATTTGTTGCAATAACAGCGCCTACTCCATGTCCAATGAGGCCCCAATGCGTTTCGTCGACAGAGCCAAACATCCCAAGAACTGCCTCGTTTGATTGATTAGCATCGTGCATCCATGCTTGAATATCTTCTAAATCGGAGACAATATCACTGAGTTCGAAGGAACTTTGCCATGGAGGAATGTAAACCATTGTACCCGTTTGTGCAATTCGTGAGCAAAGGAGCATGTAGTTATCTGGAGTTTCATTTTCATCAACAATAAAGACCATCCACGGGAATGGCCCGTTACCTGCCACTTCACTATCTTCTCCTGCAACCATTGCAGGATAGACAAGGCGATGTTCTTGACCAGGAGGTCCTTGTTGGTTCACTGAAAAATCGATGTAACCTACTGGAAAGTCAGCCCCAGAATGAGGGGGTTGGAAATTGGAATCCTCTTCAGGAAATGCTTGCACTCCCGAAAAGGTTGCTAAGACTAGCAACCCACACATCACCAAGGAGCGTGCGCTCATAGCGTTGGCTGGCTCTTCGGACATTTCATTCTTCCATAGATTTGCTTCTTGAAATGGCCAGTTCCAATTCACAATCAGAGAGCCATGACATGAGTTGAGGAAGTGTCGGCAAATGTTCAGCACATTGAGGCGCCCACAGACGACGCCATGATTCAAGATGCTGCCCTGCAAGCATCCATCTTCCATCAATCGTGAAGTTCTTCGAATCGAGGACAGAGTCTCGTTCGGAAAGTGAACCGTTCAAAGGAAGATAATCTGGCGTGAGTGTTCGCTTTACCTTCAGTTGTTGATCATACGTTCCATCAAAATCAATGAGCAAATCAAGTTGTTCGATATCTGCTACCTTTTTACTAACCAGAGAGGCATCAATCTTTCTCCGCCCACCAAGTGAAACCACATGGCCACCTGTTTCAAGCCAGGCGTCTGCGATTGAACGTGCAGAACCGCCACCGCCATTCAGGCCAAGCACTGCTCCCGAAGCAACGTCGATTCCGTGGTGAATTGCAACATCAACCACTCCTGCACCATCTGTTGTAGCGCAATACCAACCGTGACCAGTCCACCGCAACGTATTGACAGAGAGAATATCCATCCCCTTATCGACAGGCGTGAACGCCATACTCTGCAACTGATGCTTCAATGGAGAGGTAAGATTCATCCACACCTCATCTCCATGATAGTTCAAAGGAAGATGGTTTGAGACAGGAAGATGGTTTCGAGATGGCTCAAATCCTTCAAATGAAGAACGTATCTCTCGGGTTAGGACTTCATCTACAAGTCGTGCCAATTGAATTGTGTTCAAATCGAGTCGGCTATCTAGAAGATCCCAGTCAGGATTGTGTTCATCATGCTCGATATATCCCCATCCGAGGACCTCATCCACGTGTACTGATTCAATCAGTCGCAACGACCGAGGGATTAAATTCGGAATCTGGCCGTTTTTCTTCAGGTGTTGGAATACCAAAGAAAACAACATTGGAGAGAGTGAATGCGATATGGGCGAGCCTCCGACCGCATATCGTAGTTCGCCCATGTATACCCCAGGGAACTCTTTGTTGAAGAACATCTGTCCCCAAAAACACGAGAGTTTGTTTATTTCCGTCGGCATTGGATTCAAGAGGAAGGAGTGTATAGGAATACCATTGCGGCAGCAGAACGTGGTTCATTTCTCTGGTTTATGTTCGGAATTACTCAATTCTTCCTTTCGATAAAACTCATGGGAGAAGTAGAGGGATGGGTTACAACTTTGTTCGGAGGAGGAGCAGCCGCTGCGATCATGCTTGCTATCGTAGTGTTCCGTATGGAACAGAAGGAATTACTTTTGAATCCTCTAAAACTCAATCGTGAAGTCAATGAAGATGCAATCAAAAATCAAGGTAAGGGCGTTGGTTTCGGTGTCATTACCTGGGTTGTTTCCCTGATTACCCTCATCTTCTTCGTCGACTTTTGACATCGATTACCATGGTTTCTCCTGACATCACAACCTTTCGGACCATTGATGATGGTGCTGAAGAATTGTTTGGAGGATTTTGGCCGTTTTTGAAACGTACACTCCTCATCTTTTTGCCTCTGTGGACATGGCTTTTGTGCTGGAGCGCTGGATTTAACAACATCATATCGGCAACGCTAGCAGGACTCTCCATCTCAGTCATTGTTGGCATCGAACGGTACAAATTAAGCCGAACTCCCAGTAAAGACAATTAAGGCCAACCTTGGATTGAGAATTATGAGTATCTTTGAATGGCTTGCAGACCTAGCAGGAATTGAAGCTCCAACCTTACTAGAAGTCATCTTTGTTAGTTGTGCAATTTTAGGAGGTATCCTTTTCTTCATCATGATGATTTTAATGCTCGTAGGCGATATCATTGGAGGCGTTGGAGAAGCGGTTGGTTTTGATGCAGACATCGGAACAGACCTCGGATTCGAGATGTTAAGCATACAAGGACTCTCTGTAGCGGTGATGATGTTTGGACTCACTGGTATGTTTGGCCTTTCAGCGACAGGCAGCGATGTAGTGGCCGTATTATTCGGGGGCGCTGGAGCTGCTGGCGGAATGTATGGTATGGCTCAGATGATGAGAGGAATCAGCCACCTGCAAGCAGATGGTACTATGAATTATGATGATGCTATTGGCCAGAGAGGTCAGGTATATTCTCGAATCCGCCCAAATGAATCCGGAGAAGTTCAGATTCCACTCGGTGGATCACTCAAGAATGTTATAGCACGTGCAAAGGACAAGGCTTTGCTCATACCAAGTGGGGAATTTATCAAAGTAATTGATCGAATAGGATCAACAATGATCGTAATTCCTCTTGACGATGCTTCTGAAGAGTAGCCAGAATCAAGGGCTTGAAACGTAGGCAAAGCAATTAATAGGATGGATTCTGTAAATTGGTCATGGCGGACGCATCGACCTGGGCAGTTTTCATAATTTTTGCAGTATTAGCAGTTGGAGCATTTGGATTTATCCTTCTTGTAACCCGGTACAAGCGTTGTGCTTCTGACGAAATCTTGGTCGTCTATGGACGTATCAAAGGTGGTGCAGCATCACGTTGTATTCACGGAGGTGCCGTTATGGTTTGGCCTCTTGTCCAAGAATACAAGAAAATTTCACTTACTCCAATGACTATTTCAATCCCATTGGACAACGCCTACTCACTCCAAAACATGCGTATCCACGGACCTTCAACATTCACAGTCGGTTTCAGCACAAATCCGTTGATTATGGCTAACGCAGCAGAACGTCTTTTGCATCTAGCAAAAGATGATATTGAAGAAATGGCTAAAGAAATAATCCTCGGTCAACTCCGACTTACAGTCGCAAGTCTAACAATCGAACAGATTAACCAAGACAGAGATTCTTTCTTGGAACTCATTCGTGATAACGTTGGAGCTGAACTACACAAACTCGGTCTTTACCTCATCAACGTTAACATCATCGATATCACTGACGAATCGAACTACATCGAAAGCATCGGTAAGAAGGCTGCATCTGGTGCAGTTAACAAGGCGCTTGTTGACGTTGCAAACGCAGAACGTGATGGTGCAATCGGTAAGGCTAACGCTGACCGTGACAGAGAAGTTCAAGTCGCAAACAATGTCGCTGAATCCCAGAAGGGACAGAAGACTGCTGAAGTTGACCGACGTGTTTATGTTCAACAACAAGAAGCACTCGGTGTTCAAGGAGAAAACTTGTCTCGTGCTGAAATTGCATCGTATCAAGCGGATCTTAACGAGAAAGAAGCACATGCAATGCAACGTGCTGAAGTTGCTCGAAGAACTGCTCAGATGGAAGTTCAAAAGGCACAGTATATGCTTGAGCAAGAACGTCTACGTGCTGAAGAAATTGTAAAGGAAGAGATTTCTAAGACTCAAATTGAGATTGCATCCGAAGCAGAAGCAGAACGTCTACGACGTATCGCTCGTGGTGAAGCAGATGCAGTACTTGCTCGCTACAATGCTGAGGCAGAAGGTACCAAAGCGGTTCTTGAAGCAAAGGCAAATGGATACAAGCAACTCGTTGCAAGCGCAGGTGGCGATGTCAAGGCTGCGGCTACGCTTCTCATGGTCGAGAAGATTGAAGAAATTGTTGCCCGACAGACTGAAGCAATTGCGAACCTAAAAATCGACAAGATCACAGTTTGGGATTCAGGCACAGGTGGAAGCGAAGGAGGAAGCACTGCAAACTTTGTTTCTTCCCTCATCCGTTCCTTGCCTCCAGTTCACGATGTAGCCAAGATGGCTGGTGTTGATTTGCCAGATTATCTCGGTTCAATGAAAGAAGAGTGATTCGGTCTAAGCCGAAGAGCCGCCAAATTGGACGGTTTAACCTCTGAATAGGGGTTTCTTTGAAAGCCAAACTGCTTTGCATGGAAATTATGGCCACTGACTTAGAGATTGCAAGGAAGGCTGAATTGGAACCGATTGAAGCGATTGCTTGGAAGTTAGGAATTCCATCAAGTGATTTGATTGCATATGGATCGAGTATGGCGAAGATTTCCTGGGATGGAATGAAACAACGCTTTTCTTCCTCCAAAGGAAATCTCATACTCGTCACATCAGTAAACCCCACTCCGTTTGGAGAAGGAAAGACCGTAACGACGATTGGACTTACTCAAGCGCTCTGCAGAATTGGGAAGAATGCAACATGTGTCATTCGAGAACCTTCCATGGGCCCAGTTTTTGGAATCAAAGGCGGAGCAGCAGGCGGAGGTAATTCACAAGTTCTTCCAATGGAGGAGATTAACCTCCATTTTACAGGAGATCTCCATGCAGTGACCTCTGCGCACAATCTTCTTTCTTCTTTAATCGACAATCATATCAAACATGGTAATGCCTGTAAGATTGATACAAACAGAGTATTTTGGCCAAGAGTTGTTGACCTGAACGATCGTTCTTTGCGAGATGTTGTCGTTGGCCTTGGAGGTCCTGCAAATGGTAATGTTCGCCAAGATCGATTTGACATAACAGCCGCTTCTGAGATCATGGCTATTCTTGTTCTTGCGAAGGATTACAGTGACCTTCGACATCGTTTGGGAGAGATTGTCATCGCTCAATCCACAGAGGGTCATCCGATTAAGGCAGAACATATCGAAGCAGCTGGTTCAATGGCCTTGCTCCTTCGCAATGCGTTTTTACCGAACCTCGTACAAACCTTAGAAGGAAATCCAGCGTTTATTCATGGCGGTCCATTCGCAAATATTGCTCATGGAAATTCATCGATTGTGGCTGATAGAATCGCGCTCTCTTGTGCTGATTATGTCGTTACAGAAGCAGGATTTGGGAGCGACATGGGTGCTGAGAAATTCATGCACATTAAGGCTGCAACCTCAGGAAAGGCTCCAGATTGTGTTGTCATGAATGTTACCGTACGCTCAATGAAACTTCACGGCAAAGCATTTGGAGAACGTGGAGGATACAGACCTTCGAAAGAGGAACTTGAGACTGAAAATGTAACTGCTGTAGTGGCTGGAGCAACGTCGAATCTTGATCGACACATCAAGAATATGCTTCGATTTGGAATTCCGGTTGTTGTTTCTATCAATCGATTTGCAAGCGATACTGATGCTGAACTCGAAGCCATAGAAGAGGCATCACGTGCAAGTGGTGCGAGCAGAGTTTGTCGAACAGAAGTTCACTCAAAGGGTGGAGAAGGCGGAGAGGCGCTTGCAAATGCAGTTGTGGATTCCATACACGATCACGTTGCTGCAGGACGACCCTTTTTGCCTCTTGTTAGCCCTGGTGAATCAATAGAAAAGAAGGTGGAAGCAATAGCAACACGAATGTATGGAGCATCGAATGTAAGCTTCGAAGCACCTGCGCTACGTCAATTGAAAAAAATCCAAGAATGGGGATATGGCAATCTTCCTGTTTGCATGGCTAAAACTCAGTACTCTTTTTCACACGATGCAGGAATGCTTGGAGCACCATCTGGCTTTGAATTACCAGTTCGTGAATTTAGATTAAATGCAGGAGCAGGTTTCGTCGTTGCGATTCTTGGCTCAATCATGACTATGCCAGGTTTACCTAAGCGACCTGCTGCAAATGACATGGACATGGATGAGGATGGTCATCTCGTTGGTGTCTTCGGGTGATCCTGAATGCAACTCCTGAAGCAGAGCGAGCAACATTGGAAACTTCGGATTGATTCTGAAGATGACTTGTGGGTACTCGCTCGGTTTGCGATTTCGGGAAGAAGCCTGGCGATGCTTGGAGAACGAAGAGATACGACAACTGCAGAGTCAGGAGACCGGGCTAAAGCTGCTGAGCGAAAGAAGATGTGGATTCAACTTAGAATCCTCACAACAGAATACAAAACCTATTCCAATATCCTACGAGTTCATGGTACGATTGAACAAGCACCAATAGATGTTGGATCGCATCACACCCACCTCATAGAAGTGGGTGATGAAATCGAACTCCATTCATTAAGTGGATTCCCTGAGTACGATAGACTACTGCTAAAGGAAACAATGACCTCAGATAAGAAGAGTAATGTTTCTATCATCGTTGTTGAAAATGATGAAATTATTCTTTTTGAAGTTACAAGAAGAGGACTACGAGAAGGGGCTACGTGGACAATGCGCGGTGGAGGAAAGCGTGGTGACATTCGTACAAGTGAATCCGTTGCTAAATCATTTCAACAACAAGTGGCAAAGGAGATACTCGCTGCTACTACAGCGAACAAACCTATGATCCTATGTGGGCCAGGCCATGCCAGAGAGCGCCTGCGTAATGTGATTCTTACTCAAGATCCACAACGAACAATTCGACTTGTATCGACATCAATGGCAGGTCGTTCAGGAGCTAATGAAATTATTCGTGAGGGATTGGCGGATGAACTGCTCTCTCAACATGCAATTAGTAAAGAAATAAAATTACTCGAAGAAGTATGGCTCCGTTTGAGCAAGAGTGGAGCAGTAGCCTATGGTGAGAAGGAATTATCAAAGGCTATGAGTGAAGGTGCAATCGAAACATTACTCATTTCAGCAGACACACTTCGAAATCCAGAAGCGATGATTGATAACATTCCTGTTTCTTCTTGGATTGAGGGTATTAGCGCCATTGGAGCTGAACTTGTTCAATGCTCATCTGACCATGACTCAGGCGAACAACTCAACAATATGGGTGGAATCATCGCCTTGTTACGATATAGGATGGTGTAAATGTGAAAATCCTTTACTTCTCAGAGTTGGGAACCAACCTACGTGAAGAAATGAGTGGAGCACGTTGGCTGCTTATGTCAAGTAAAGATATACAATCTGCAACTGGAGCGTTGATGTTTGCAGAATTGGATGGAATCCTTATCGCAGTAGACCATAGAGGAGAAGAAATTATTCCAGGTCTATGGCAACGAGCAGTCCATTTGATGCTCGTATCGGAACAAGTCGACGCTGAGAAATTTGCCAAAAAAAGTGGTATAACCAAAGTAATTGCAAACGATACTTGTAATCTCGAAGATCACATCTGGTAATGGGTCCGGAGGGAATTGAACCCTCGATCTTCGCCTTGTAAGGGCGACGTCATAAACCCCTAGACCACAGACCCAGCCTTCCGTGTACAGAGATGTATTTGAAACAAGAGGTATCCAATAACCTCAAATTAGATGCCCAACCGCGATTAAACAATGGACGAGGAAGCACAAGCTACTGCAGCAAGGCTAGTCCGCCGACTCAAAGGCGGTTATACCGTTACAATTGCAGAGTCCTGCACTGGCGGTTTACTTGCGAGCACTCTCACAGATATTGCTGGAGCAAGTGCATGGTTCAACCAATCATGGGTCACATATTCATACGAAGCTAAAATTCAGGAATTGAATGTCAGTCGAGAATTGCTTGAAAGGAAAGGAGCAGTTTCAGCGGAGGTTGCAATTCAAATGGCTCAAGGAGCACTTGCTCGTGCCAATGCCGATATTGCTATTTCAATAACAGGCATTGCCGGTCCTGGAAATGATGGGACTTCAAAGAAAGTTGGTTATGTGTATGTTGGCATTGCATCAAAGACATGGGCAATAGCAGAAGCGACTCAAATCGGTGGAAACCGCCAAGAGAACAAAGAAGGATTTGTCCACTTCGCTTTGCTTACTGCAATCAGACATTGGGACCAAGCGATGGAATTAGCAGAAACGAACCGATTGAAAGATCTTGAAGAACGTGAAACTAGAGCCCGGGAAAATGCTCTAGCAGAAATTGAACGGAATAAACGGGCTGCGGCTGCTGCACAAGAAACGGCTTGGCAATCTCAAACATGGTCTGGAAAAAATCCAAACACTGCAGACAAGGATATGGAAATTGATGTTCACTGGGATGATGATTCCCAAGAA
Organism: uncultured Candidatus Poseidoniales archaeon; assembly: GCA_963968475.1. GTDB lineage: Archaea > Thermoplasmatota > Poseidoniia > Poseidoniales > Poseidoniaceae > MGIIa-L2. The sequence continues at coordinate 9,475 of CAXAHE010000030.1, forward strand.
GATTGAACATCAACCCTTTTGGAGGGTCGACCCCTCTATGCAAATATGTCTGCGGAGTGGGGGTCGATTTCGCAGGAGTTGATGAGTAAAGGAATACTCGTTACAGCGGGTGTGAAGGAGATTTTACTGTCGCAGCCTAATCCGATTGAAATTCTAAAACAGGGTGAAAAAATAGGATTCCAACGTGGAATGCTAACTGTATCTATTCTAGACCAGATGCTTGCTGAGTTTCAGAAACTGAAGCAACCTACTCCTGAAAGAATGACTCAACCTATCGGTAGAACAATTGCACCCATCAAGGAATCAGAGCCCGTAAAGATTCAGTATAGGAATAATCTTCCTGATTGGAGAGAACAGGACTTTTCAGGGCTAGCAACAGATGTCGATCTCGACATTTTTGTACATTATGACATTACTGGAAACAGTACGACTGAGGGGAAAATGGGAGATATACAAGCATGTTTTAACGATCGTCTTGACAGTATCAGGAAGATGATTGTTACAAATTCTCGATTACCTAGAAAGCCTCAAGAAATCGGTAGATTGAATGTAGAATATAGACGATATCAAGGATATGAGAATTTGGCAGTTGCAATTGGACTTGTTAATGAGCCGAGACATACGAAAAATGGACACCTCATGTTTGGCTTGGAGGATGAAACTGGTGAAATGAATTGTTTACTGACCATCCGGCAAGGCGATGATAGAGATCGAATGCATGAGCAAGTAGTAGAAGCGGGACTCATGCCAGATGACGTGTTGGGCGTAAGCGGTTCTTTTTCCCAAACAGGAGACATATTCTATGTTGATGATTTATTCTTCCCCATGAAAGATAAACACGACAAAGCAAGTGCTAATTTTGGTGTTAGTGTTGCATTTTTGTCTGATATACACGTAGGATCAAAGACGTTTTTGGAAGCACAATGGCACAAAATGGTTCGGTGGTTCCATACAGACCCTCTGGCTAAGACGATCAAATATCTTGTCTTGAGTGGAGATTGTGTTGATGGTGTAGGGATTTATCCTGGGCAAGATAAGGAACTTGCCATTCCTGACTTGTTTGGCCAATATACCGAATTCGCACGTTTACTCGAGCTCTTACCCGATTGGGTTGAATGCATTATGCTACCTGGTAATCACGATGCGGTTCGTCCAGCCGAGCCTCAACCTACATTTGAAAAAGACATTCAGCAGGATTACAACAAAACAACATTCGTTGGAAATCCCTGCGACTTTTCACTCCATGATGTGCGACTTCTGTCTTACCATGGAAAATCAATTGACGATTTTGTTGCCGGTCTTCGAACAGTGACATATTCTGAACCCGTGGAGGCAATGCGTCAGATGTTAAGAAGAAGACATTTAGCACCTCAGTGGGGGGGTAAGACTCCATTATCACCAGAACTTGAAGATGGCTTGGTTATCAGGGAAGTGCCTGACATATTTGTTACAGGACACGTACATGGTCACGAATGTATGGATTTCCGGGGGACGACTCTCGTTTGTTCATCCACATGGCAGGATCAAACATCTTACCAGAAGATGCTCGGATTCCAACCTAAACCATGTATGTTGACAGTTATCAATTTACAATCTCATAAATCAACATCAATTCCCTTCGCTTGAAGGTAATTCAATGTAATCGAGAATCTTCATGAGATTCTTTTCGAAAATAATTGGAACATTCGATTCTTCGAAGGCTTTGATTGAAGAGTCTCGACTGGGATTGAAGCCAATGAATTGACTTCCATCAATCATCATGGAAAGATCCATCTCTGAATCCCCTACCGATAGTACGTTCTTGGATTCAAAACCATGCATTTCGATAAGGCGTTGAATGATATCTCCTTTACCACTCGCATGAAGTCGGCAAATTCCGTTATCACTCAAGTAATCTTCATCATCGAATTCAAAACCATTCGCAATCCAGTCATCAACTTTGAGTAAAGCTGCAATACTGCTGACAAATAGATCCACTCCTGCACTAACAATAGCGACATAGACACCATGTTCTTGCAAACGGGCAACGAGTTCACGTGCACCAGGCATCAATGCGATACCTGAATACATTCGAAAGAGCTCATCTCTATGGATTGGAGAACGTATCTCCTTCCACATAGCAATGTCTGATCTCATGAACTCAACATCGGAGATTTCTCCAGCAATAAATCGAGAGAGATTCTTACTGTTGTCAGTTCCAAAGCCATCATGGAGTGTTTTCCATGAACTTACCGAGTCAACTAGAACGCCATCACAATCAAAGACTACACAGAGACATACGTCGCTCATGTACAGACCAATGTCTACTTGCTTGAAAGCATTCGCCTACCAGCAGAAGATCGGGCCAGTGGCACGAAGCCACTGGCCCATCAACTGTTGTCCAGTTTTTCAACTTCAGACCTTGTTGTACTCTAGGTCACTGTAGGTCTTGATGACCGATCCTTCACCAGGTCCTGGTTGGTATGTGATTCGGATTGTTCCATCCGTGATCGCAGTACCGTCAGGTGCGTGGGTTCGAACCATAATTTGGTCACCAATACCGAAGGTTGATTCCTTGTACGTTCCTTCATCTTCTACCTTATCGAAGAAGGTAATGAATGAATCACTGTTTGCTGGACTAAACCCATACACGTCACTTGTGTTAGCAAGGGATGTGGCATAAGATGTTCTTGTTCCAGTTGAATCAGTGTACAGTATTGTCACGATGACAGACTGAGTTGAAAGTTCAGCTTCAGTCTGATCAACACTGATTGCCCAGTATCCATCTGCAGCACCAAGGTTTTCATTCACTTTGTCGAAGGTAACTCGAGGAGTCCCTAACTTACCAGTCTCTGCAAGAGAAGAGGCCCAAACATAGATGACACCGGAGAGAACGACTGTGATAGCGACCATCAAGATGGTTGCGATAACAGGGCTCACTGCCATTTCATCATCAACAATTCGTGTGTCTTCTTCTACATCCTCTTCATCTCTGCGGCTTGACATAGCAAGGGCAGTAACGAAGAATCCTGCAAGAGCAACCACAACGAGGCTTGGGGCGAACGATGGAACTGATCCGAGTCCACCACCGAGCGAAACAACGCTAGGAATTCGTCCAGTGTTGTTTGCTGCAAGGAAAGTGCTTGCAGGTTGGTTTGCATGGTTACATACAGGCGCAGTAGCAGTGGAGTACATCACGTTGTTACACCAATCGCTGTCTTCGAGGAGAGGACGGCGTTCAGATGTCTTGGTTGCATCACTACCATATTGACCAGGCTTCGACCAATCGTCACCTTGTTGTCCACCAGAGTTCGCTCTGTGGGACTTAGGATCGTCGGTCTGGAAGCGGTCAGCAGGAGCCTTGCTCAAGTCACACTCTTCATCCAAACAGGTTAGAACGTCCATCTCAACATAGATTTGTCCAGAGGAGTTAACGATGTATACGTATTCTTGAAGGATCATTGTTTCTCCGTATGCAGGTACAGGATAGTATCTGACATTCTCGGACTCACCATGACCACCATCTGTGTGGAATGTTACAGCCAACATATGGTCGTATGTGAACGGTCCAACATCTCCGCCAGCACCAATTGTGACCTCAACAGGTACGTATGTACCCGAGAGAACGTTATTGATTCCGAGGAAGTCAAAGCCGATTGCATCGTCGAAGTAGTAGTCTCCAACCAATTCACGAACGTTTTCAACACGAACACCAATTTCCTGAGTAGCAACACCTTGAGTGTAACTGGCAATTGACATTACTGCTGGATCGTAGTTAGGTACGTAACTTGGTGCGGTGGCAGTATCCTTCAGTACGAGGCGGATTTGACAGAAGTCAGAACCGCTCGGTCCGATTTGGTGGATACCGTTATCGTTCAAGTAATCAATTTCCCAAGCGTTAGCGTTGGTCGTTGCATCTGGAACCAGTTCGAAGACGAGGTTGTCGCCCTGGATGGTTGCAGTGAAGTAGTTCTGATACGTACATTGGTCAGTTGGTTCAACAGTCCATGACAAGTCACCAGGGTTATGATCAACGTCATACTTGACTGCAGACAAGTCGTAGGTCAAGTTCTGAACGCTTGTGTCATCTTCCATGAGGGAGATGGACCAAGGAGCAACTGGTGTAGAACCGTTAGCGGATGTTACAACATCGCCAGTAGTGACGTCCCAGTCGAGAACAACTGGGGCATCGTTTACTGGGCTGACTGAGAAGTCAACAACGACACTGTCTGCAGCTGTGTTCTCTGCACCGTTATCACTCAGAGTGAGTGTTACAGGACATGTTCCACCGAGTTCATTACTAATGTTTTCAGTCATTGTTAGTTCGTTAGCGACAACATCGACACTGAAAGCAATACAATCTGAAGGTACGGTTGCACCCCATGTGTATACTTGACGGGTCGGGCTTTGTTCATTGTCCATATCACGGACGTATGACTTACTAGCATTGGAGATGTCTCCAAGGAACTTGGAAACACTGCCGAATCCTTCAGGAACAATGTTCGTGTAAGATCCGTCGTCTACGAAGACTGGCATACAATCGATACGCTCTGTGTTACAGATGACTGGTTTGTCGTTAATGTTGTTAACAGTCAACGTCATGTTCTTGGTATCAGTCAATCCGTGGCTGTCTGTTACAACAAATTCGAATTCGATTGTACCGAACTGGTCATCGAGAGGTGTTATCGATACGGTGTGTCCGTTCTTGTTCCAGTCAACCAATACATTGCTGTGAGCAACAGTTGTTCCTTCAGTAGCAGTCCAAGTCAATGTAGCTTCATCGTCTTGTACGTCATCTGCGAGGTTTGTGAGAGACATGGTGTAAACACCGCTGTCTTCATCAACTGCATCATCTGCAAGTGTGGTTTGGATTTCAGGACATGCACGCTTGATATCAACTGTCAACTCTTGGTTTGTAGCCATAGAGACAGCGTCAATGGTTGCCCAGTCATAAGCACAATCTGCTTGTGTCTTAACCATGACATCGTAATCCTTAGCAGCGCCAGCAGTGGTTGAACCCTTGTAGGTTCGGTAAACCAATACTTCATCGCTGATACTTCCAGTTTCAAGATCTTCATGAGTCGTCTCGATTGAGATGTACTCGCTTAGAGTTTGAGCGCCAGTTGTTACAGTTTGAGATGGGTGAACGTTTTGGATGTTCGCCGATCCGTCTTGTAGGATAGCAACGATGTTTACTGCGTCAGGAGTGCCACCAAGGCGGCTGAACGGAATTGCGATTTCGAAGAAACCAGCAGTCGTTGTTCCCAAGTCTGCATCAACAGCGTCTGTCGACATTGAACTTGTTCCCCAGCCAAGGAATCCATTGGAGTATAGATCCATGTTGGTATCACTTGTTGCCCAGAACAGGTAATCTGCTTGGACAGGCAAGGTGTGAGCTGCGTTCAAGTTGTAGCCAGTGTTTGAACCACCGGCAACGACGTCGAGGTAAATCAACAGGTCGTGGGTTGCAAGATCTTCACCGGTCATACCGATGTAGAGTGCATCACCTTCGCTGTATGTTACAAGGAGGTCGTTTGTTCCGTCTCCAGAAACCATACCAGGCATAGCATCGTCAGATGGGTTCAGTGTAGTTCCACCAATCCAATCCGAGTTGTCACCGTCTACAGCCATGATATCAGGCTGGAATGAAGGTGATACGTATGCTGCACGTGTTCCATCAGTTGAGAGAAGAGACATACCAACAGCAGATGCAGTACCTAGTAGGTGTGTTGCATCTAGGCTGAACAGGTTTGCTTCATCGATGGTTGCGGAAGCAACGATACTAATTGCGTTTGAATCGAGTGTGTTACCAATACTGGTAACGTATGCATTCGATCCTGCATTAATTTGCGTTGTTGAAGCAGACCATGTGAGGTTCTCAACAGATCCTACAGATTCAACTGCGTGGAGAGCTGTTGTTGCAGTAGAAGTACCGCCGTCCCATCGGAACTCGGTATTCTCGGCATAGACGCCAACGTCTCCTGCAGCGTTTAGTGGGTAAATCCACGAGTAGTCACCATCAACCATGTACAATCCAGTACCTGTAGCGCCACCGTCGACTGAAGCGCCGATAGCGGTAACAGTTGCACCGTCTGCGTAGACACCAGCAACAGATCCTGCAACGGATGCAGCACCGGTTAGTGTTAGCGTAGCATCATCAATAGAAACACCATATGCGTATCCAATGATATCAGTTCCAGAGAGGGTAATGTCATCTCCCGAGTTGAGAGAAGACATACCGATACTGCCAGAAACACCTGTTCCAATGAGGTCGGAATCGACATCATTGATGTCACAGCCGTCAGTGATGACAGCATTGTCACCCATGTTAATGGTGTTCAATTGGCTCTGAATTGTTACAGAGTTACAGTCGACGAGGTCAAGACCGATTGCGTTTGGAGCAACACGACCAGGACTTAGTCCGATTGTGTTGTTCTCAACAACTGGTCCAGAGTATCCACCAGTACTAGTACCGTAGTAGACAGCGATGTTTGTCCCACCGTCACCGTAGGAGTCAAGCACCTTGAGGCTGTAAGATCCAGCAACGCTGTAGGATGTGTAACGAGCATATGCTGTGTTCGAACTGAAAGTTCCGTATGCCCATG
>CAXAHE010000031.1:0-16028 GCA_963968475.1 uncultured Candidatus Poseidoniales archaeon
CCAAGATAGTAGGCAGGTGTCTTTGAAGAACATCCAATTCCAGACATCTTTGCAATTCGGTGAGGTTCAATTCCGTTTTCCCATGCAGCATTAATGATGACGCTCGAGATTTGATCGTGGCCACAGCCAGGACATAGCGAAGAAGGGCCGCCCTTGTAATTCTCTTTAGGCTCGTTGATGACGTTCAACTTAACTGCTCGTGCAGGTTTGTCGCTCATTGGCTCACCTCCTTGATGGTTTCAAGAATTTTATCAGCATAAATGCGAGCACGTGGAGGCATCCCATCGGAATAAGCAACCGAATGGACTTGTCCAACGATGTCGTTTGGTAATTCTCTGCGAAGAATACCCCAGAGCTGTCCATCACGGTTGATTTCAAGGACAATTGTAATTTTGTGTCGACGGACGAAAGACTCGACTTCGCTGTGAAGTGGAAGTGATCGAACACGGCATTGACTGACCTTCATTCCAGTCGCTTCGAGGATATCATCAATTTCTTGGATTGTGTTTTCCATACTGCCGAAGTAAATCACGCCGACATCTCCTTCCTCTTCTTCACGAAGAATTGGAGCCGGAAGTGCATCACGTGCGCCATTGATTTTATCCTTCAATCGGGTCATCAAGTTGAAATAATCATCAGGCTTTTCTGAGTAAACGCCGTCAGGGTTGTGTCCAGTACCTCTGTAGAGGATAGGAGCCATTCCGCTTCCTGGAAGTGTTCTGTAAGGAATTCCATCGCCATCGAGATCACGATATCGGCCGAAGTTTTCCATCGCTTCAAAGACATCTTGTTCTCTGATTGTCTTGCCTCGGTCCATTGGAGTGTCAGGATAAGTGAATCCTTCACACGCCCAGCGGTTCATACCAAGATCAAGGTCAGAAAGACCGAAAACAGGTGTTTGGTATCGCTCTGAAATATCGAATGCTCTCCATCCAAATTCGAAGCATTCTTCAACAGTACCTGGCATGATGACGATGTGTTGTGTATCACCGTGGCTGCCTTCGTAAAGCATAGCCAAATCTGATTGTTGAGTGCGTGTTGGAAGCCCGGTCGATGGGCCGACACGGTTTACGTCCCAGAAGACGGAAGGAATCTCTGCAAAGTAAGCCAGACCAATGAATTCCTGCATGAGAGAAATTCCTGGACCCGATGTAGCGGTCATACCGCGTCCACCAGCCCATCCAGCACCAAGGACCATCCCTGCTGCTGCAAGCTCATCCTCTGCTTGAATAACTGCACAATTTGCTTCTCCCTCATCATTGGTTCTTAGTCTTGGAATCCAACCAATGATGCCTTCTGCTAGACTTGAGGACGGTGTAATAGGGTACCAAGCAAGGAGTTGAACTCCTCCGAAAATGCAACCGAGTGCAACTGCTTCGTTTCCTTCAAAGAAGAAGCGATCTTTTTCGATTGGACGCTCTTCGACAACATATGGGTCGCCTTTGGTAAAGTTCTCTCTGGCGTGGTTTCTACCGAGTTCAAGTGCAGTGATATTGAGTTCAATTGCTGAAGCCTTTCCTTTAAATTGCCCAGCGACCGCCTTATGCAATGCTTCATCAGTGATTCCGAGAAGTTCTGCAATTACGCCAACATAGACGATGTTTGTTACGAGCTTCGCTAATTTCGGGCTAAGACTTCGAGCAAGTTTTGTCATAGGAACTGGGTATGAAAAGACGTCTGTTCGTTCCATTGGCATCTTCGAATCAGTGTTCCAGATGACGACAGATCCAGGTTCGAGTGAAGCAAGATCCTCTGCCCATGTTGCTTTATTGACAAGAACTTGGACGTGAGTACGATCGCCTGGTGCTTGGTACCCTTGGTCTGACAAACGTACAATGTACCATGTTGGAAGTCCAGAGATGTTCGAAGGGAAGAGATTCTTTCCTGATACAGGAACGCCCATGTCGAAGAGGGATTGGAGTAGAATTAAGTTGGCTGATTGAGAACCGGTGCCGTTTGCAGTTGCTATGTTAATGGTGAAGTCGTTTACGATGGTATCCATCTCTTGTGTCTCCTCAAAGGCATACGTCTTGAGCCGACGCCGCCCTCTTATTCTGTCCCCATCGCTTTCATCACTTCAACATGTTGCCGTACTAACCTCAAGAATGTCCGGCCGTGAAGGTCAAAACAAGGAATCGATTCGGCTGGGACATGGCGGACGAAGCATTAACCGAAGCATGGAAAAAAGCGGGTAAGGAAATTACCAAAGGAAAGAACGAGGGAGCACTACAAACTCTCCGTCTTGCAGACCCGCAGGCAAGCGATGCAATGACAGGTAGGCTCGTTGGAGAAGCGCTTTGGAATATTGCAAAATCAAATGATTCAAGATCTGATTATCGTAAAGCTGCCATGTTCTTGCGGGAAGCTAGCAAGAAGAACCCAAAGGACAAGAAAACGGGTGAGTTGTACAATAAACTCCGCAATGAGATGCAAGACAAGCGAATCGGTGAAACCCTCATTCCTAAGTTATTCAACAACGGAGGGCCAACATTAGCAGGTATTGTTGCTCTTCTTGGAGGATTTATTTTCGTTCTCGCTGTTATTATGGTCGCAAACACGGAATCAACGACAACAGACACCATTGAACTCAATATTTCTTGGTCAGAAGGTGGCGTTGACAAAGAAGGAACCGTAGTCATAGAACTCTATCCTGACGAGGCACCAGTTCACGCTGAGAACTTCAAACAACTTGTTAGTCAAGGCAAATATGATGGAACAAAGTTCCACAGAGTTATCGATGACTTCATGATTCAAGGTGGAGATTTCACAAACGGTGACGGAACAGGTGGCCATGCCATCATTTGGGATGGATACTGTAACGGACAAGCCAAGCCAAGCTCATCTGATTGTCTTGAGAATCAATGGACAATAGGAGACGAGGCGGACAACGGTTTGATTCACATGCCATGTACAATCTCAATGGCGAAGACTTCGAATGCTCACACAGGAGGTAGCCAATTCTTCCTCATTCCAAACGACAGTACTCCAAACTGGCTTGATGGCGTCCACACAGTATTCGGTAACATCACTTCAGGTTGTGACCATGTAACTTCGATTAATGGAGTAGAAACAGGTCAAGGAGACAAACCTTTGAATGATGTCGTAATTGAATCAGCAGAATTTCTCGGATCCGAAGAAGTTGACCCTTGGTACAAATTCTGGTGAAGCGTCCAAATGAACGAACAGTTCGGTTGATTAGGGGGTTGTGATTCCCTTGAAGCATGAGCGATTCAGACCCCTTCAATGCAAAGCGTGAACTTGACATTGGTGGCGCATATTTTGCATTACAAGCCCTTGATGATGCTGGAATCCCAACAACCCATCTCCCCTATTCGATGAGAGTTTTGTTGGAAGGAGCACTTCGAAACTGCGACGGGTTCCTCATCCGTGAAGAGGATGTGAAGTCGATTGCTGGTTGGCAAGCCAACAGCGAGCGTGGAGAAATTCCGTTCCGTCCTTCCCGAGTCATTCTTCAAGATTTCACAGGTGTTCCTGCTGTTGTTGACCTCGCAGCACTTCGTGATGCAATGGTTCAGATGGGAGGTGATCCAGAAAAAGTCAATCCCCAAGTCCCAGTTGATTTGGTCATCGACCATTCGGTTCAAGTCGATGTTTCAGGTTCCCATTCCAATGCACTTGGCCTCAATTTAGATATTGAATACCACCGAAATATGGAACGTTATACGTTCCTGAAGTGGGGGCAACAATCACTCAACAACTTCCAAGCAGTACCTCCTTCAAGAGGAATTGTTCACCAAGTCAATCTTGAATTCCTAGCTAGTGTTGCCCGACAAGAAGACAATGTTTGGCTCGCAGATACCTTGGTTGGAACCGATTCTCACACGACCATGATCAACGGCCTAGGTGTCCTTGGATGGGGTGTTGGTGGAATTGAAGCCGAGGCAGTTATGCTTGGACAACCGATTTACATGCTTTCTCCTGATGTTGTTGGAGTTCGACTTATCGGGTCTCTAAACAGCGGCGTCACTGCAACCGATATGACACTTCGAATTGTCGAGATTCTCCGTAACCATGGTGTCGTTGGAAAATTCGTCGAATTCTTTGGTGAAGGAATGGTTGCTCTTTCTCTAGCTGACCGAGCAACAATCGCCAACATGGCTCCAGAATACGGTGCAACCTGCGGATTCTTCCCTGTTGATGAGCGTACAATGGAATATCTCCGGCTTACTGGCCGTGACGAAGAAGCCGTTCAAGGGGTTGAGTCGTTTGCAAAAGCACAGGGCCTGTGGTACAATTCCGAAGATGCTGAAAAATCCTATACTGCAGTTCTAGAACTTGACCTCTCCACTGTTGAACCTGCTCTCGCAGGGCCAAAAAGACCTCAAGACCGTGTTGATTTGAAGAGCATGAAATCACATTTTGTTCATTCGTTAACCCACGAAGTTGGTCATCAAGGCCATGGTTTGAAAATATCGGATTTGAATCGAGGAGCAATTGTTGAAAGAGATGGCGAAATGTACGATCTCAATCATGGTGACGTTGTTATCGCTGCCATTACATCCTGTACCAACACATCGAACCCGGATGTCATGCTCGCTGCCGGACTTGTCGCACGAAAGGCTCGAAATCTTGGTTTGGATGTCAAGCCTTGGGTAAAGACATCCTTGGCTCCAGGTAGCAGAGTGGTAACGGAATATTACGAGGCAACAGGTCTGCAAGAAGACTTGAATGCTCTTGGATTCCACAATGTTGGCTATGGATGCACCACATGTATCGGAAATTCGGGCCCGTTGCCTGAAGAAATTGAAGCAGCAATCGATGCTGAAGATCTCATTGTTGGAAGCGTCATTTCAGGAAACCGAAATTTCGAAGGCCGGGTACATGGTAAGGTCAAGGCATCTTATCTCGCTTCACCTCCGCTTGTTGTTGCTTACGCCATCGCAGGTTCACTTGAGATTGATTTGACGAACGAACCTCTCGGTGTTTCTAAAGATGGAGTGCCAGTTATGCTTTCAGATATTTGGCCAAGCGATGAAGAAATTGCAGAAGCACGGTCAGTGATTACACCTGAGATGTTCAAACAACGGTATTCTGATGCAATGAATGAGCCACGATGGGATTCTATCCCGTCTGAAGCAAGTCCTCTCTATCCATGGGAAGATGCCTCCACATACATACGCCTGCCATCTTTCTTCCAAGACTTGTCTCCAGAAGCCGATCAGATTCAACCGATTCACTCAGCCAAGGTTCTTCTCAAACTCGGAGATTCGATTACAACCGATCACATTTCGCCCGCTGGAGCATTCCCTGCGGAAGGTCCCGCTGGCCGTTGGTTGACTGAGAGAGGTGTTCAACAAGGAGACTTCAATTCCTTTGGAAGTCGCCGAGGTAACCACGAGATTATGATGCGTGGTACGTTTGCAAACGTCAGAATTCGTAATCAAATGGCGCCTGGAACTGAAGGTGGATTTGCCCTTGACCATGTGAGCGGCGAGATTTCTTCAGTATACGAAGCGGCAATGAACAGCGATGCTCCTATGGTTGTTCTCGCAGGTTCACAATACGGAACAGGTTCTTCACGAGACTGGGCTGCAAAAGGAACATATCTACTCGGTGTAAAAGCAGTCATCGCCACTTCATTTGAACGAATCCATCGTTCGAACCTTGTTGGTATGGGCGTACTGCCGTTGACGTTTGTTGAAGGAGAGTCCCATGAGACACTTGGCCTTGATGGGACTGAAATGTATAGCATTCCAGTAACAGACGAAGTTCAACCCCTTCAGTCTCTAACCGTTACAGCCGACCATCCTGATGGTTCAAGCAAACAATTCGAAGTCTCAGTCCGTCTTGATACGCCAGTTGAAGTCGAATACTATCGAAATGGCGGCATTCTTCATACCGTTCTTCGACAATTGGCTTCCTGAATTCGTCGATATATTGAAATGAGAGAGCAGGAGTGAAAATCTATGGCCTCAGGAGATGTACGTTTTGTTTTCCGTTCTGAGGAAACAGATGTCAACGTTACCATCGAAGGTCAAAAGGAATGGGTCGCTAAGATTGTTGAGGAACTCGGTCTCTCTGAAGTCGGTCTAACAATGCCTCTCGGAGGGGCTTTCACCCAGTCTCTCATGTCCAAATCATCAGCCCAAGAGGGCGATGATGAACTTGAATCAGACGCACCTTTGGATATGGGTCCGACGCCAGATCCCAGTCGAATTCCAACCGTTCGCCGTCCTATCGGAGCACTCAATATTGAGGCTGAATTAGCAAAAATTGGCCTCGAACCCCCAGGCGAAAATGATGTCATTGAACTTATCGAGATGTTTTCAGAACTCGAAAAGCCTCGTCCAATTCAAGGTCAAATGAGTATTGATCCTATGGCAGAAGCATGGCTACGTGAACTCATGCGTCTCGTCGTACGGGATGGTGCGAGGACAGCTCTTGCCACAGGAGTAATCGAAGAAGTTGCGAGTTCGAAACTTGGAAGTCGAACTGGGGTGGAATTAACCGTTTGGTTAGAATCGTTATTTGCAGCAGGAAAACTCGTAAAAATTCACGGTGGAGATGCCGTAGGTTGGGGTCCGTCTCCACGTTGGCTGAGTTGAGAAAGAAAACGTCCTTTTTTTGGCACAATTCCGCTCTATGCCACGAAGCGGGACATCAAAGGGGTTATAGTGGAAGTATTGCTGGCTTAGAAGAGTGATATTGATGCAAACTAAGACAAACCAAATCGGGGCAAAACTTCGAAGCGTATTTCTCGTATTCATAATGGTCATTTCGACAACCGCTGCCTTTGCTACAAATGCCAGTGCATCTGCAGCACGTAACTACACTACAAACCGTGATCCTATCGACATTGGTATTGCTGATTTTAACTGCGATGGTTTCAACGATATGGCCATTGCAACCGATGGTACACACACAATTTCAGTCCTAACGAATGACGGGGCAGGAGATTTCTCTGACCGATATGATATTTGGGTCTCTGAGAACACTTCACGCAACGCTGAGTGGGACGAATTCTCGAATGTACAATTCCTCGAAGTTGGAGAATTCACTGGAGATTCCGCTCCAGATATTGCAATCTTCCAACGAAACAATCCGTTCAAGAGAGACGACAGCGGCGCCCCTGCAGGAGAGCCAGGAAACCTGACCATCCTCGAAAATGATGGCTGTGGGACCGACTCGTTCACCATCGGTCAGAGATTCACTCACTTCTATGCATGGGATCTCGCAGTCGGCGATATAAACGATGACGGAAATGATGATGTTGTTATCCTTGACCTCCTTAGCGATATTTCAAATCAAAGAGTTGTCACATACATGGGTCCAATATCTCAAAGTACAACACCGATGGTAACTGCTCTTGGTACTGCCTCAACCAATGCCTACAGAAGCCTCGAGGTTGGCGACTGGGGAGAAGGGCAACAAGGACTCGGCAGTCAATGCTATGACCAGGATATTTGGCTCCTTCGAAGCGAAGGTGTTGATTACGCATCAGGTACAACAACCAACCCAGGAAATGATGATAACGTGACCGTTATTGAATTCAACTGTCAAACAAACCTCTTCCCGGCAACATACACCTTCTCAACAACGCCTCAAGCAGGATCTCACGTCGTTAATATGGCCAACACATTCGGTGCCTTCGATATTGCAGACATTGATGATGATGGGGTTATAGATACAGTCGCAATGACTCAAGGAAATCTTGAGAATATCACATACCGAACATCCTCTGCAGTTGGAACTTGGTCTTCTTGCTCTCCGGATTGTTCACTTGCCTACTTTGGCCCATACATCTCCTATGATGTCACAATTGCAGACGTCAACGGAGATGGCGAACCTGATTTCGTTAACCCAACCGTGGCTTACCAACAAAACACATCAGATTCAGCTGGCGGTTCAACCTCTTCTTTCTGGCTTAACTTCCCTACAACTGTACAGGTAACTCTCTCAGATGGAAGCGGCGGGTACGTTTCACCTCTATCCTACGAGGCTGGACGTAGACCAAACATTGCTGTAGTCGGACAACTTGCAGGTAGCGCTAGTTCAGCTCCTGATATCGTAGTAGGCCACTCATCTTACGACTTTGGAAGTTGGATTGACAACCTTGGTTGGGACGGCCAATACGACTACGTTACTGTAGTTGAAATGGACAACAAGGACATCGCAGTAACTGATATCGAACTGTCACCTGTTGATCGATTCTTTGGTGCTGTTGGAGAAGGGACACGTGACATTAACGTGACCGTTACAAACACAGGAATGGACACATTAACTCAATCTGCAACACTTGATGTTGAATTGAAGGTTGTTGACGAAGCAAATTCCTCCAACACAACAGTTTTCGCTCACGATTTCGATACAGCCGCTGATACAAGCGGTTGTGGTTCAGGATGTAATTGGGCCTTCAATGAATACGTGGACCAAGCTTCAATGTGGCACGTCGAATCAAATCAATCAAGAGGGGCGACCGCCGGAAACAACGATCCAAACGTGTCGGCAAACTATCAAAATCCAACTGATTTCATGTGGGCTGGTGAATACAAGACAAACAGCAGTGGCGACGAATGGTCAGGATACGGTCGACACTGGGATGATGCTCTTACACTCGAAGATGTTGATTTGACAGGTTCAGATCGCGCTTTCCTTAGCGTAGAATTGTTCCGTCATCTTGGCTTCGGAGCACTTGGTTCTGGCGTGGATACAGACGGAGACGGCCAACCAGATCAATTCCTTATTGGCGATCTTTGGGACGATGTCGCAATGGTCGAAGTCGGTTCAGAAGAAACTGGCTGGTCTACGATTGCGTGTCCAACATCTGCACAAGTTGGTGGACAGTGTCTTTCAGGAATGTCGATGTGGGGAGGATATGATTTAGATCGTCTGCGAACCCTAAATGCAGGTGGAGAGGCAGAGAATTTGTTGTACTACGGCACAGCTGCTTCTGGCACATACTACGGATGGGGCAATTTCACCCAAGAAGGAGTAGGCGAATTCGATCTTTCCCCTTGGGCTGGAGAAACAGTCGATATCAGATTCCGACTTCGCTCTGGATTTGAAGGCTCCATTGCTGACGACAATGAATCATTGTGGTCTGGAAGAGATGGATATGCGATCGATAACATTACTGTTTACAAGCAGAATACCGCTTACCGTGCTAACCCTCAGTCACTTCAAACAAACCTCAATCTGGTGAACCTTATGCCAGGTGAGACCGAAACAGCTTCGATCTCAGCCTTCCTAAAGAATGATACAATTTACAGGATTTCAGCTACTTTGAGCAATCATGTTTGGGACGAGCAAACAGTCAACGACGATATCATTGCCTATGTTCAACCTTTCAATCTTTACGATCCTGCTGTAGAGGGAATAGATTACTTCAATCCAGGAGGCCTCTATGCAGAAGGCGTATTTGATATCGATGTAACAACCAACAACTGGGGTAATACACCAGTAGATTACGACATCAAGGCCACAATATTTTCCGCAACACCTTCTGATGTGATCTGTGGAGCCTCCTCAGCGATCTGTAAGGAATCCTTTGAAGGTGGTGCAGATGGATATGTCTACAGCGATGATGGAAACCCTCAAGGGGCTATCTACAACGAACTAACCTGTCAAGACACAATCTTCAACAACAATGCATACTGGTTTGGCCATCCTTGTGATACCGGTGTAAGCGGCTATGGTGAAGATTGGCAAAACGAAACACTTACTATTCCAAGTGTTGATTTGACTTCTATGTCTGGTGACTTCGTTTCTCTGAATTTCGAATACTATGCTGACACATTCTACACCACAGATGTAGACGGAAAAACCTACGAAAATATCAACGATTTCGCTTACATCGACCTCGACTACACAAAGGGACTCGACACATATTCGGCCCTATTACTTGGACAATGGAACGACTATGATGAAGACGGAACTTGTCGAAACGACGACAATGATGATGGATTCACAAACGCTTCCGAGTCGGTTAATCAAGGAGAAATCGAATGGATTGGTGACTCAAGAACATCAGATGTCTCAGACGGCAATTACGAAATATTCTACAATTCGGAAGATCTTGTAAAGAGTCGTAGCATTGACCTGACTCACTTGTACATCCTGAACAACACAGCGGCAGACAGTCTTCAATGGTCCAGAGAATGCATTTCGCTTGAAGGATCCTCAGTTGATATCAACTTTGAATTCCAAAGCGATGACGACGGCCGAAACGGAATCAATGATGGATTCAAAGGTGTTGCTTTCAATAACATCTCTCTGCAAGAATTTACGTTCTTTGAGGATGCAACTTACACTACAACACGAAATAACGTTGATGCAGAAGATGTTGATACCAGCACCCTTGCAAGTCACGAGTTCTTCTCAGGAGTTTACATGATTCGAGCTGAAACAATTTTCGACAACACAACTCTTGGTACAAATTGGTACAATGATAACGAATTGAGTGAATCCAATAACATCAAGCAAGTTATCTTCAATGTTGAATCAGTCGATATCACACTCGGTAAGCCAACAACACTTGGATGCTTAGATGACGGAACATATGCTTGTGTTCTTCCAATTGATGGTAGTCTAGCGCATTCATGGGATCTAAAGGCTACAAACGGTGTTCTTGCTGGCGAGTACATGTTCTACATGACTGTTTTCGATGAAACTGACTCAATTGAAGTTTCTAAACAACCATCCAGTACACAAACTACTCCTTTGACATCAAATGAAAGAATTGACTTGACGTTCCCAACATTCAACAGTTGGCAAGATGGTCACGATTACAACATCAGTTTCCATGCTGAACTTGCAAACGGAAACCCGAGCGGTAACGTACGTTACTTCCATGCAACCTTTGCTAACACAATAGATATTGCAATCCTTGGGGATTCAACAGCACGTACTTCCACAATCAAGGAAGACCTGCAACTTCTTGGATTGACCTATACTCAGTACTCTATCAACGACTGGACCACATACCTCGACAGTGGATGGCTCACCCATTACGACAAGGTCCTCTTGCCATGGCAAGATGACATTGCTGCTAAGGATGTTGAAAGCGGTGGACGCGGATACTATCAGAAGCTTGGATCAACTGCAAACCGACAAACATTGGAATCGTTCATGTCTGCTGGTGGTACAGTCCAAGCCCATCTTGGTCCACAAGGTAGCCAAATTTACGGTCTTGACGTTGGTCTAAACGGCAGACTTCCATTCGGAATGGATATCCAAAGCCGAGACACTCCTGAAACTAAGATTACCTACACAGGACTCGATATTGCAGACCCTTACCATCCAGTTATGAATGATGTTTCAACAACATCTTTCCAAGGATTCGAAGGTGATGGAACTGTTGCTACAGCTGTTCTCAACACAAATTCTGTAAGCACACAGAATGTTCCAGGTGTCTGTAACGGATACATGGAAGATGGAGGATACTTCCAGAGTCTCCTACGCACTGATGCTAACAGCAAAGACGTCATCATGGGGACTTGTAGTTACTACCAAGGTGGAATGATTATCTCCACCATCGACGTTGCGACCTATTCGTCACGTGCTGACAGTACTACGTTCCCACTCCTGGGCAACATGCTTGGATTCTCAGTAACTCCTTATCCAGAAGGATTCGGCTCACTTGGTACTGATTTGGGACTAACCATTGATGGTGATGCGCCAAATATCGATCCATCAACAGGTGGTTATGCAACTCACTACATGAAGAGCGATGCAACAGTCAACTTTGGCTACACCTCTGCTACGGCTGCAACGCTTTCCACCGATTGGATTCTTGACGGACCTACTGACTGGGATGCTGCTACAATGGCTAGCGGAACAGACCACACCACAGATGCTTCTCCAAATGCAGCCTTCTGTAAGGTCGATCTCTCCTCAGCAACAGGATGTCTACAAGGTCAACAATGGACCGTAACTCTCCTGCTTCATGATGAGGCAGGGCACTCTCGAATCATCTCTGTCGTCGTAGAAACCAACGATGTACTTGCTGATGCGTTCGCACCTGAAGCAAACGTTACTATCGAATCTTCTGACAACATCGAATACATCGGTACAAAGACAGTATCCAACACAGAATGGGATGTAAATCGCCTTATTCTTAACGAGAATGGAGAACTTGTTGTCAACTTCGATGCAAGTCAATCATCTGACGCTGATGCAATTGATGGATCAAATGGAATTATCACATACGAATGGAAGGTCTTCTTCGACGCTCCTTACGGCGATACATCGTTCAATCTTGAAGGTCACACCTTTGAAGAAACAGCTGCTACAAATGGAATGTTCACATACCGATTCCAGAACGAAACCGTTGATTCCTCTGGAACTGCTGAGTCTCAAATCCGTATGGAATTGAGAGTATACGATGCATCCGGTAAGTTCTCTGACAAGTACAGAATGTACTTCGTGGTTGTTCCAGAAGGCTATGGTGACGAAATCCCATTGGTTCAATATGACAACTTCGAGAACACATCCGTTGGTGTAACAGAATCTACTTACACAATCACCGGAACCATTCTATCCGGTTCTGAAACAGGGGAAGTTTACGTTGAAGCATCGTTTAATAAAGATGATTTCTCGGCATCTGCGATTGAAAAGTACAACTTAATTACGGACAATAAGTTTGCCCGTTCAGTTGCCCTTTCAGATACAGAATCCTTTGAATTATCTCTCGATATCGATAACTTCTACAGTAACAACAGCGAAGTCGTTGAAATTTGGGTTCGTGTTTACGAAGGCGATGATGAACGATGGTCTGATGACTTGACCAAGATGGTCCTGATCAACCTCAAACAATGCCGTGGGGTTCTTGTTAACGAATCGGCTCAAGCCGCTGATGTTGATGGAGAATTCGTTTGGAATGCTACATCCCTCGATTGTGATTGGAATGGAGCATGGACATACGATTCAGAAACAGATTCTTGGAGTGAGCCTGAAAGTGATGCAAATTCCGATGAATCTTCTGAAGACAGCAGCCTCATGCTCATCCTTGCTATCGTTGGCTCAATCATCCTCCTAGGTGGCGTAACTCTGCTGTTCCTACGTGGTGGCGGAAACTCCGACAAGGTGGACAACCTCAGTGCTGCTGCGGCTGGCTATGGTGAATCTCAAGATATGACTGAACAATACGTACAACAACTGATTGCTCAAGGATATCCTGAAGAGACTGCTCGTCAATATGCCGCCCAATATGTGGGTCAAACTGCTGCGTCGCAACCAGCTGCTGCCCAACCGGCTGCAGCAAGCAACGACTTGTATACACAGTATTACAACCAATACTTCCAACAATTCGTCGCTCAAGGCTATGATGAAGCAACTGCGTCTCAATATGCTCAGCAATATGCTGCTCAGGCACAACAGCAACAGTAGATTCTCACTGAAGACTCACTGGTCACAGAGATGGGTTCAAAAAGCACTGGCGCACGCCATAGACCATGGAAGACCTAGATACAGGCGATTGCTACGCAGTCAAAGATATTCAGATGGCTGAAGAAGGCTCACTTCGAGTCGACTGGGCTCGTGCAAGAATGCCAGTTCTCGCAGCGTTAAGGGAAGAAGCAGAGCGAACAAAGCCGCTTGCTGGAATGCGTGTTGCAGGATGTCTACACGTCACCAAAGAAACAGCAGTTTTGATCGAAACAATCTCAGCAGCTGGAGCAGAATTATCCTGGTCTGGATGCAACCCCCTATCTACCCAAGATGACGTGGCAGCATGGCTTGCCCGTGAAGGATACTCTGTCTATGCTTGGCATGGACAAAGCGTCGAAGACTTCTATTGGTGCATCGATAAAACTCTTGAATTCAAGCCAACACTCACTCTCGATGATGGTGCTGATCTGATTGTTCGTGTACATGGAGAACGTTCAGAATACGCTCTTGGTGTACTTGGTGGTACCGAAGAAACAACCACTGGTGTTCACCGATTGCGAGCAATGGCTGCTGCGGGGGACCTGAAGTATCCGGTCCTTGCAGTTAATGACGCAATCACTAAGTGGGATTTCGACAACGTCTATGGGACTGGTCAATCAACGCTTGATGGTATTCTTCGTGCTACATCTGTACTCGTTGCAGGCAAAACAATGGTTGTCGCTGGATATGGTCACTGTGGAAAAGGTGTGGCTATGAGAGCACGCGGCTTAGGAGCCAATGTTGTTGTCACAGAAGTTGATCCACTCGCAGCACTGAGAGCAATCATGGACGGATACCGTGTCATGACAATGGATGAAGCAGCTTCTATCGGTGATATTTTCTGTACTGCAACTGGAATGAAAGACATCATCGTCGAACGCCACTTCGCAACAATGAAGGATGGTGCAATTGTTGCAAATACAGGTCACTATGATTGTGAAATTGCAGTAGAAGCACTCGAATCAACTGCAAAATCCGTTCGCACAATTCGTCGAGATAATGAAGAATTTACAATGCCAAATGGTAACAAAATTTTCCTCTTGGCTCGAGGACGATTGGTCAACCTCGCTGCAGCAGAAGGGCACCCATCCGAAGTCATGGACATGTCCTTTGCCAACCAATTCCTTTCTCTTTGCCGCCTTGCAAAGGAATCCGAATCTATGGATAATCTCGTCTATGACATTACTCTAGAACAAGATCAAGGATTGGCAACAACCAAATTGGAAACACTTGGGTTTACAATCGATGAACTTACGCAAGAGCAAATCGATTACAAGGATGATTATACAGCAGGAACATGAAGAAGATTCACTCTTCTTCAAAGGAAGTTAATTCATCTTTGTTCTGATTCCAGAATGGTTCATCCTCTTCAGTGATGTGAGAACTAAAATCTGGTAGAGTCGGCTTCCAATCGCCTTTGAGTCGCTCTCCAGCGTCAACAATCTTGAGCATACGTTCTTGAAAGGCAGGAGGCCTTCTGCTTAAGATAAACATGAATAGTTTTGAGATACGTGTTTCTTCTGGAATCACAACATAGCCTGTCGATGTCTCGAAATCCATCGCCCGAAGAAGGTTGAATGCAGGTCGATTGAGCCGCTGGAACCATCGACGACTAATTCTCATCCCCAATATTACTGTAAACAAAATGAGGACTGAGGTTAGGCAAAACCCTCCGAATCCTGAACCAAATACCTGTGGAGCCATAAGAACTTCAAGCATGAGAAGCGGTGTAGAGATGAGGAGGAATATCTTCGATTCACTGATTGGGGCTTTGTTCATTCGAAGAGTAATCGCAGCCCATCCATCGTGATGCTTTTCCCAAGGTTTGAAATGTTCACGTGGATCTTGTTGACTTGCAAGTTGGCACATTTGATGTAAACGAGCAACTCGTGAGTATTGAGTTGTTGCTAAATCCATATTTTCGTCAAATATAGATTGCAAACGCCCTGTAGCTTCTTCGTATAATCCCATGTCGGCAAGTATGGCTGATTGCTCTACAATAGGCGTGACCTCTTCTGGAGCCTGATGGCGTGCATCTTGCCACCATTGCAAGGCTTCCATGTATAATCCAAGTTCATCGGATAAGAGGCGTCCACCTCGAACCCACATCCCTAAATCATCTGGTTGCAATGCAACAACTTTTTTTGCTGCTGCTAGGGATTGTGCCGCTTGCTTCAATGTTGGCTGAAGTCGCAAGCCAGGGAGTGAGGCATCAGAAATTACTCGCCATGCATCAACATGTTCCGGATCAATCTTGACCGCTTTCCGAGCATGTTCAAGGGCAAGTTCACGATTGTCTTCTTCAAGAGCTTCAATGGCATCTAGATAATTCGACTCAGCAGTCATATTTTCACCTTAATTGTCATCGTTATCGCGTCGTTGGTATCTACGAGGCTCGATTTCTTTAGGTGGTCGATTATGAGCATGACCTGGTCGTTTTCCACGAGCCTTTCGATACTGTTCATCTGAACGGTCATTTCCACGCCCTCCGTCGCGTCCACCGCTTGAGCCACCTTGTCGATCGCCTCCACGGTCTCCGTCGCGTCCGCCGCTTGAGCCGCCTCTTCGGTCGCCACCACGTCCACCATCGCGTCCGCCGCTTGAGCCGCCTCTTCGGTCGCCACCACGTCCACCATCGCGTC
>CAXAHE010000032.1:0-15908 GCA_963968475.1 uncultured Candidatus Poseidoniales archaeon
GCAACTGTTCTCCGCGAACGAGTCCTTCTCGTGCACCTAATAGTCGTGTCTTAACCGTGGTAATTCTATCTTCTAATACAGCAATGCCAGATGTATCAACACCCTCTGCATCAAGCATATCCAATACTGCTAGACCAGGGCCATCATCTCCTACGACTCCGTGGAGTTGGCTGGAGAGGCCTAATGAATCAAGGCCACGGGCAACGTGTGCAGCAGCACCAACATCTTCATCTCTTGAGATTTCTTTTAGCACGGGAACAGGGGCTCTTGAATTCAAGTTATTGGCAAAACCATGAATGTAGCAATCCATCATAATATCTCCTACGAGCAATACCTTGGAGGGCTTAATGGATTTTAGGTCATTTTCTAATTTTCGTAGTGCATCATGCACTCGTGCATCATCATCGTTCATTCCCATAATTTTCACTCTCAAATGTCATCTTGTAGTTCAGCTAGCATTGTAGCGTGATCTTGGTCTGAGATGTTGGTCTGTTGACGAAGCGTGGACAGCATTGCTTCTTCGTCTCCAGTAATAATTCCGTCAGATAATGCAGTACGTAAAACCGAACGGTAGGATGCTAATTCTGGTGGTATGAATGGCTGTTTTTTGGCTTCATTTAGCAAACGCTCATGGGTTGCTGTATCAATGTCAAAAGCCACTTGGACAGTTTTTAGGAGGGCTTCCTCTTCATCGTGGATTGCACCATCGACAAGTGCTTGCCTCAACATGTCAAGATAAATTTCTTCAGGAGGGGGGACGTTTATCTCTCGACGTGCTTCATTTGAAAGTCTACGAACACGTTCAGGATGCATGCCCAAGAAGTCGACAACCTCGTTGAGGAGTAACTGTTCATCTTTCGTAATACGACCATCTTCCCATGCTCTGGCAAACATCCTACGAATCAAAGCCTCTCCCGCTTGAGCATCAAGGGAGGCTGCACCTTCAGGATGAGATACCGGTGAAAGGACAGGGGTTTGATGGTACGCTAAATTAACATCAATGTGTGCTAATGTTTCAAGAGGGGAAACAGATGATTTGAAAAATGATTCGAGCAGTACAGTTTTTCCATCACTGCGAATTGGAGTTTTCCCTAATTTATCGTGGAGGGCGTTTGCTCGTTCCCTTCCCGCGATGGTTAACGAGTATACTCTTCTTCTTTGTCGAGCACCAGGTACGTGACGGCTCGTATTATCGATTGCCGCTTGTTTTTCCAGCCTCTTCAGTGTACGTGGGACGTGTTTTCTCTGAACATGAACAGCAGCAGAGATTCCTGCTTGTGTTAACTCGGCAGGGGCTTCCCATACTCCTTCTGGAAGTTGATGAAACATAAGATGCAAGAGAGTTCGTTCTTCAGTTGTTAGAGTGCCTAAGAAGCCGCTAACCATGTTCATCCCCCTTGGTTGAATGTCATGGTGGTAGTCTTTAGGACAATCGGTTCAATCGACGAAACAATATGTGTGTTCTATGACGAACAAACATGGCCCGACAGCAACGTCGCTACAAACCACGAGTTCGTACAACTCGTCCAATCGGTCCAGATGTTGTTCCAGAATTGTCTGACCGTAAACCATTCCAACGTCCTTCGTTTGATGGAGAACATTGGACGCTTCAACCGCCTCTTGCAACACGCCTCTTTGAAAAAAGTGCAATTGGTCGCAGAAACGAAGATGGTTCAATTTCGTTAACCTCTGCTGAAGTTCTCTATTGTCACTGGCATCGGTCGGTTCCTCTACCAACACTGGATTGGCTGGAGTCAGAATTTGAGCGCAATCCTAATCTTTTACACGAAGCCGTAATTTTAGACATAGGTCGACGTGGTGGTGAGATGGTTGTTCCCATCGAAAATTTGGATGGTGAGATCCCATTCTCATCATGGGGTGTTCGATGGGGGAATAGTCAAAATAGATTTAAGGAGAATTGTCAAGCTTATGTTAAAATTGCATCTACAAATGATGAATTCAGTTGGGATGACATCTTTGAGTGGTGCGTGCAATCGTCAAAGAATAACGCCTTAGCTGAACTCTACGTTATTGATGATGAACTCCACGTAACTGGTTATAGAGTCGATTTGATTCAACCTGAAGGGACGAATATGCGCTGGACTGATTTACCATCAAAATCACGTAAATTCGTGAAAGAGTGTTGGAGTAGGAAACGCATTTTGGAGAAAGGATCATATCTCCCGTACGGTGGAATTTGGCCTTGGCCTCAAATTGGATTTGATCACATGTCTGGCAGAATTTTGAGAGATGAGGAACATGAATATGTTCAATCTTGCATCGAGGGTGATTCTTCATTGAAACCTGATATTGTCTTGATGGATAATCTACTTGAACGAGGATTGTTGGTACGTCCTGGCTTCAAATTTGGTTGCAAGTGGCGTGTCTATGATGGGGATATCGAAGAATCTCATGCTCCTTGGCTAATTCAACCTGTACATTATGCATCGACTACATGGGAAGGTGTTTGCCTTTCAATCCGTCTTGCTGAGGGAGTCCACAAAGAATGGGTTTGTGCAATATATTCAGATAATGTTTGGAATTATCTCCGTATCAAGCGTTGGTTGCCAAAACGTAACTAATCAAACTCATATTGAATTATTTCGATAGATTGATTTTCTTCTTTATGATTTGATCTTTTCCTTTCCCCTAAGTATGAAGCAGCAAACCATAGTGAACAGACAACGAAAAAGAGACCAATGATTGATGATTGATCATCAAGTAAGGGAAACGTAGATTCTGATTTTGCTTGCAATTCCAGTTCAATTGTCCATACCTCTCCATTGAAAGATGTTAATTGGATTTCACCAAATACGAACATATTAGGTTGAAGTAATCCATTCGGGTTGACCTCAATTGTGATTGTACCGTTGCCGTTGTTTACTGTCAAGGGTGTTTCAACCATTCCAATTCGAGTTATTGGTCCTCGTAAATCTACAGAAAAGGTTCCATCACCTAATCCATCTCCAATGTAGGGGATGGTGATGGTTGTGATTTCTACGGCATCGATTTGTTGTTGAATCTTCATTTCCCCACCTAGCGGCATAGTGCCGACTGTGGTAACTGTTGTATGGATGTCGAAGGAGTATCCATTACAGACGACATCTCCACTAAATGTGGCAATTGAATCAAGAACTCCTGTATTCGAGAAGAGTCCATTTACCATATTTTCACTACCTTCGACGTCTGGTGAAAAAGTGATTGTTCTCCCATCTGTTCCGTTGAGTGTACCTGTGCATGAGGCGACTGATTCTGCATCCAATATGTCGATGGGAAATGGGATGTCATTAAGAATCGTTAATCCATAATCAGGTAAATTGATTTCTAATGGAGGTGAGCAATTCATTGAATGGATTTCAATTCTCCAAACATCATCAGTGATTGACACATTTGCATGCCAAGGTACGAGAATCCCATCATGGTTTCTAATCTGTATGCCCAATTCACCAAAGGTATCGCCCGGTTGGAATAGATCCGAATAAACACCATCATTAATGCCTTGTAACTGTTCATTATTTCCATCTGCTTCAATAACACGTAGGTAAGGCCTTTTTTGGTCAATATTTAAGGCGTTATATTGAGCATCACCTGCCGTTTTATCTTCGAGCAATACTAAAATTCCCTCACCAGGGAGTGATGCGTCAAATCCTTCTGAAGACCTTTTCTCAAACCATACGAATTCCTCTGAACTAATTGGAACCTTTACGCGTGCTCCGCCGTCGCTTCTTGATTGTATATCAAAGGCCGGCCCTATGCATGGACTTTGGCTATCTATTGGCCATTCCAATGTTAGATCAAGGGTAGCCTCATGGCCAATGGATTCCATCGTAGGACCAGTTGGCAGTGATGGTTTATCACCACCTCCATTCCAATTTCCACTCGCCATAATATCCCATATCCCTATGCCTTTCCATGAGCCACTGTAACCGGAATCATGAACTGGATAGAGATCAAACGCACCAAATTGATGCATCATTTCATGGAGAATAGTTCCAATTCCATTCATGCCATGGCGGATGCTGGACATAGTGTAGTGTTCGATACTAAATCCATCAACACTGATTGGGTCTTGGAATGTAGTGAAGTGAGACCAAATCCTGTTGCTAGAACCTCCACCCTGTTCTTGTGCTAGTGTTGAATGGACAATTAACAATCTGTCAACAACCGTGTCATTATTCAAATCATATTTGCCCCAATCTTCCACCTCAAGGTTTTTGACAACATATTCTGATAATTCTGCAGGCATGAATTGAGTAGAATCACCGTAATCTCTGCCATTTGTACCATCCTTCCCATAGTATTCCAAAGGTCGTTGTGAACGAATGATTTCGTTATGGACGTTGATTTCAATATTTATCGAAGAACCCACTGCTTCAGTAAAATACAATCGAGCTTGTTCTTCCAAAAGCGTCCTAAACGACTGTTTTTCATTCCCTTCAAGGGGGTCTGATTCAAAATCCACTAGAACTACGAGCCACGATTCATTATCTTCTAATCCAACAAGCGGTTTATCATCGCTATTTTCGGAACCTATTTCAATATCAAAAAAGGAGTTAATTGTGGATGAAAGGGTAAACGACAGGATCGAAAGAAGTATACAAATTAACATGCCAACCGCATGTCCCTTCTTCCCCATAATCTGTAGAAGGTGCGCATGTGTTTCAATTGTTGGGTTGTCAGCATCGTTTGTTACTTAATCAAAGAAGGGTATCCTTTTCTTCATTTGTCCATGATTGTACGTTTACTCTTAGCCGACCTGATTTTTGTTCTTTCCAGTAAAGGGATTCATTGAAATCAATGTTCTCATAAGTCGATTTTTCGATGATTGTTCGGATATTTTCAACTCTTTGAGACCTATTCCATGGGTCGATGAGGTTGGACATTGCTATGTTGACTTCATCACCCAACTGATCATTTGACGGATGTAAACTGCCTTGTAAACCTAGTAAATCCAAACCTCTTAGTGAGCATTGAATTGATTGGAGGGCTTCTTTAAATGAATTTGGAAGAGGCTGGGATGTACATCCTCCAATGATGACATCGGTAATCCCATGAGAATTCGTATGGTCGATTAAATCATCTCGTTCATCAAAATTCTGACAAAGTGCATCATAGCGAAGTAAACCTGTATTGTCTGGTGAGGTATCGATTGGATAAGCCACTCCTTGACATGAACAATCAACAAACGTAACGTTCCGACGTCTTCCCTCATGATCAAATATAGATTCAGGGAGGGTGATTGTACGGGATGTTCTCACATTATTTTTGATGACAAACTCAAGTACAATAATGAGAGTTGTTATGAGCGCTATATTGGTTCCATTCCATCTTCCTGGAAGGGATAGTAAGAGTACGAGTCCTCCTATTCCGTGTATTCGTATACGCCACCAATCTTGTGTAGAATCGGTGATCAATCCTGTAGAACCAGCACTCATTGTTGCGAAAACCAGAATGAAACCAATCAATAATGTCCAGAATATTGATAATGCGAAAACAAACATTTGAACTGCATCATATTGGCTAGTAATTCCAATTTCTTCGTGAATTCCATCACCAAAGGAGTAGAGCATCGGTATGGCATAAAAGAATAAAATTGCAAGTAATATATAGACACCTGCTAATGAATATACAGTCCATTTTCGAAACATTATGTTCTCATTTTTTGTTAATCCTGGTTGAGCAAATTTATAGAAGAGTCGGACAATTAATGGAAGTATACAAATTACGGCTAAGAATACTGCGGTAAGCCATCGGACAACACTCCATGATGCAGGTTCATACAACGTAAGACATTCAGTGGTTTGACATGGATTCATGCGGTTGAGAACCCATTGTAATATCTCATCAATTTGTGTTATGAACAGGCCTGTCAAACAGAATACAAGAACGAATACAAGGGTGGCTTGTTGGGTCAACAAATTGAGATGTTGTTGAACAGTCAATGGCCGGTCATTTTCCAGTTGTAAACCACTTTGGGTTTTCAATGAATCCGCCTCACACTAGGTCTTCGGGATTAGGTTCAGCACGGGCTTGAACAATGGTTCGATAAACGCCGAACATAGCCCAAAGCGCGCACATACCAAGTAGGAAACTGTAACCCCATGGTTGTGAATCATCGACAGTCCATCCAAAGGCTAAGAACAGACCTAAACCGAGTATGCCTCTTCTGATACCTTGAGGTACTGCCAGACGCATGTCGAGATACTTTGGTCCTCCTCCAAATCTTCGTTCATAGAATTCACCTTGAACAACAGCACCTACGAGGATAATTGCTAAAGTAGACCAATAGAATATGTTTCCGTTTGAGAAGAAGTCATCAGCGATTCCTTCTTGTCGTTCTGCTTCGACGACGGCCGGGTCAATGTCTGCTACGAAGAGTGATTCAAAGTCTCCAACGCTGATCGTACGTATTGCTAAGCCATCTTCGTCGTCATTGGTGGTCGAATCGGGCGCAGAGATAAAGAATGAAAGAATGTTCCATTTGTCTCCTTCATTTGCACCGTTTTGACCATCGACTGCATTGCCAACCAATGAGAATGAAACTTCTCCCACATCTTCTGTTGGAGCTGTCCATGTGACAGTCCATCCATTTCCTACTTCTGAATGTGATACGGCTGAATTATCAGGTCCTGTTTGTTGAGACCCTTCTCCGGAAGTTAGTGTCCCAACACCGTAACTCCAGAGCATGAATCCACCGTTATCATAGGATGCATGTTGTAGATTAACGACAAAGTCGTAAGATGCACCTAGGTCATATGAACGAGGTATTCCAGATATCGATACAACGACTTCGGTTGATGGTTGGCCATTGACTGGCCCACCAACGCCGTGACAGGTACATCCACCTTCTACGGTTAGATCACCTTGGCTATTCTCCCACGGAGGACCATTTGGATTTGCTAAGACCGGAGCGATAAGGCAGACGGCCAATAGAAGAATTAGTAGAGTACGTGAACGCATGAGCCTTCCTCCAATGTTACTGCCATCCCTAAGAGACCTTTCAACGTTCCTTATCCACCAGTAAATTAGATTTCTTTTATGGCGTTATTCAAACCAGTCATCATGGCCTTTCCATCACCAAACAGCATCATGGTTTTATCCATGTAGAAGAGGTCATTGTCAACACCTGCATATCCCACTGAGAGTGAACGCTTGATGATCACAACAGTGCGTGCAGCATCAGCATCGATAATAGGCATACCAGCAAGTGGCCCCTCGCCGCTTCGAGCAGCAGGGTTCGTAGTATCGTTTGCTCCGATTACAATTGCAACATCGCATTCTGGGAATTCTGAGTTTATTTCATCCATTTCAATGAGTTGTTCATACGGTACATTTGCTTCTGCAAGAAGTACATTCATGTGCCCAGGCATACGCCCAGCTACTGGATGAATTGCATACTTGACTTCTGTATCGAATTTCTCTGAAATCAAATCTGCAAATTCTTTCACTTGGTGTTGGCATTGTGAAACCGCCATTCCGTATCCTGGTACGATGATGACTTTCTGGGCACCATCGATCATCATTGCAACTTCATCAGCATCAGAACCGACCTTCGTTCGGGTCAAGGATTCTTTCTCACCCGAGCCACCAAAGGATTTGAACAATACATCAGGAAGTGTACGATTCATTGCCTTACACATAATGAATGTTAGAATCAATCCTGAAGCGCCAACAAGGGAACCTGCAATAATAAGTGCTGAGTTTCCGATAATGAATCCAGTGAATGCAGCCGCTATACCTGACAACGAGTTGAGGAGTGACACCACAACTGGCATGTCTGCTCCACCAATCGGCAGTACCAAGACGAGTCCAAGCAAGCATGAGATGCCAATGATGCTCCACAGATATGTGGTGTTTGTTGGATCATCTATGCTTAGGTAAATGAGGACTGCCACAGCAATAACGAGCATGACTTTGACCGGATTGAGCCAAGGAGGACCCCATGTAGGTGTCTTGATCCACTTGCCAAAGACACTAACTCCGCCTTTGAGCTTGTACATTGCGAGGAGAGAGCCAGTGAGTGTCATCCAACCGACGAGAGCAGATAGGCCTGCTGCGACCATTGTTACCGTGAGTTCGAGACCTGTTGGTACGGTTCCTACCTCGATGTATTTTTGTATTTCAGAAAGTGCGACAAGTGCGGAGGCTGCTCCACCAAACCCGTTGAAGAGAGCTACAAGTTCAGGCATACCGGTCATTTGAACGCGTACAGCCATGACATAGCCAATGAGCGAACCAAGGGCGATTCCTGCAACAATTAATGTCCAGTCGAGTATACCGTCTTTGCCTAGTTGCATTTCAAGCACTGTCGTTATGACAGCGACGAGCATACCCATTGCACCTAATTGGTTGCCAAATGGAGCCGTTCTCGGATGACCGAGTTTCTTCAAACCAAAAATGAATAGTGCTGCGGAGAGTAAATATCCGAGTGCAACCCAATCTTCCATCTTAAGCACCTCTTCGCTTTTTACCAGCAATCATGTTCAACATGCGATTCGTAACCATGAATCCACCAACAACATTGATCATTGCTAAAACAACTGCAACAAATGCTAGAATTCCAGATATTGCTGTATCCCCTGATTCATAAGCAACATTTGCGCCGATGAGTGCACCGATAATGGAGATTCCAGAGATTGCATTAGCACCACTCATAAGAGGGGTGTGAAGGGTTGCTGGAACTTTTGTAATCAATTCAAAACCAAGGAAGATAGCAAGTACAAAGAGTGTTATGTTTCCGATTAAAAATTCTGGTGTCATTCGAGTGCACCTCCAAGTCGAGTCTGTTTTGGATGTAACTCTCCATCTTTGCAGATGAGGACTCCACCCATTCCATTGACGTAGAAATCGCTTCCTTCCGGAGCGCCAACAAGGATGTCATCATCTTCTGATATCTTTACTTCACCTTCATCAACCAATGAAGTAATGAATGTTGTTAGATTGTTGGAATAGAGCATGCTCGCAGTCGTTGCAATTGTTCCTGGAAGGTTCGAAGTTCCTACGATGATGACGCCGTTATCTGTTGTGATGACTTCACCAGCGACAGTATCTTCGCAATTTCCTCCAACGTCAGCATTCATATCGACAACAACTGCGCCTGATTTGAAGTTCTGAACTGCTGAGGAAGGTACTGTAATTGGTGCGGGTCGTCCGAAAATACGAGCAGTAGTAACGATAATGTCTGCATCAGAAGCGACACCACAAACCGTGTCGTTGACTTTCTGAATAAATTCAGGGGTGAGTGGTTTAGCATAACCGGCTTCATCTTCAAAATCATCCATTCCATCGACTTCGATGAAACGTCCACCAACAGATTCAATTTGTTCTGCAGCAGATTTACGGACGTCAGATGCATAAACGATAGCTCCAAGACGCTTTGCAGTTGCAATTGCTTGCAATCCAGCAACACCTGAACCCATGATTACAACCTTCGCAGGTCGAATTGTTCCGGCAGATGTTGTCATCATAGGAATGCCCTTAGGAACTTGAGAAGCACCGAGTAAGACGGCTTTGTATCCTGAAAGATTGTCTTGGCTTGAATTAACGTCCATCGATTGGGCTCGACTCAAACGGCGTGGAATCATATCCATCGATAAAAGCGTAATCTTTGCCTTCATGCAGTCCTTGACATGTTGTGGATTTCTGAAAGGATCGGAGACGCACGCCAATGTGGTGCCTTCAGCAAGTCCGGTTACTCCAGGGAATCGGATTGTGATGAGGTTTGGACAGGCTAGAGCATCTTCTCGTGTTCCTACGGTTGCACCAGCATCTGCGTATGCCTGATCTGAGTAATTTGCAGACGTTCCAGCACCTGTTTCAATGATAACTTCAAATCCTGCTTTAAGCAGTTTTTTCATGCTGGTTGGAACGATTGCAACTCGTGTTTCATCGGCGGGTTCTTTAAGCACTCCCAACTTCATAATTACACCTATGATTCGTCCAACCATAGGGGGTTCTTCAATGCCACCCTCTATCTCGATGGAGATATTGTCTGGTACGAACCATCGGAATTAAAGAGCGTCTCGTTCACAGAACAGATTGAGGAGAAACTAATGTCCCGTGGAAGCCGTAAAATTGCAGTAATTGGAGCAGGAAATGTAGGTGCAACTTGTGCCTTTGTACTATCAAATATGAAAATCGCAGATATTGTACTTCTTGATATCTATGAAGGATTTGCTAAAGGAAAAGCATTGGACATGAGTCAGAACGCTAACGTCCTAAATTACAATGGAACCATCACTGGAACATCGTCCTATGAGGATATTACAGGTTCAGATGTTGTCGTTGTTACAAGTGGATTTCCAAGACAACCAGGAATGACCAGAGAAGATCTCATTGGAAAGAATGCTGAAATTATTGCTCAAGTTGGAGCAGGAATTCGAGATCATGCACCTGATGCAGTGGTTATCGTAGTTACGAATCCACTAGACCTCATGACCTATCATATGCAGAAGGTTACAGGATTCCCATCCAATCGTGTTATTGGACAAGCTGGAGTTCTTGATAGTGCTCGCATGGCACATTTCATCGCTTTAGAATTGGGATGTGCAGAAGAAGATGTTAGCCCAATGGTTCTGGGCGGCCATGGCGATACCATGGTTCCCCTTCCTCGATACACAACAGTTGGCGGTATACCGATTACACAACTCATGAGCCAAGAAAGAATTGAGGCTATTGCAGCACGCACAGCCAGCGGCGGAGGAGAGATTGTCAAACTTCTAGAACGTGGATCTGCATTCTATGCGCCAGGTTCTGCAGCAGCCGTTATGGCAGAATCAGTTCTGAACAATCGCCGACGCCTTCTGCCTGCATCGTGCCATCTAACTGGTCAGTACGGACTCGATGAAGTCTACATCGGTGTCCCATGCTTGCTAGGATCCAATGGTGTTGAACAAATCTTTGAACTCGACCTTTCAGAAGAAGAACTCGCTTCTCTTCAAGAGTCTGGAAACTTTTACAAGAATCAACTTAAAGATGTTCTTGGATATTAAATCGCTCATCATGAGTTCGAGAGTTGAGTACATTGAATGGACTTAATTTCTTCGAATAACGAGGGAATGTGTTTTCCCAGTTGTAGTAGCATCCTCTGGTTTTCCTTCTACAAGAATGAGTGATTTGCCAGTACTGTTTCGACTACGCATCCGAGTAAGAATTTCTTGCCCTACATAGCAGCCTTTTGATTCATGAACAAGATGATCTAATCCACAATTGAAGGGATGCATCGATGAAGTTATTTCGTGTCCATGATGTGGAAGGACATTATGAATACGATATTCCCTAAATTCTTGTTCATCAATTGTAGACTCAATTGATATTGATTTTGGAGCAACAAGTATCCCTCCCCTAAAGGTTTCAACACTCGTTACGTTTTTGGTTTCTGGATATTGATCCAACGAAATGAAGACATTATTGAACTCTGAAATATCTCTGATTAGAACATCTTGTTGTAGTATTCGTGAATTGAGGTGTTCTACAAGATCTTGTTTGAAAGAATTATGACCGACTATAGCCACATTTTCTCCAACACAGATTACTTCGACCATATCTATGATTTTGGCATTGGACTTCGTAAATACAGTTGTACATGTGCCATCGACTTTGTTGGTCGAAAGTCCATCTAGGAATTTCAAACAGTCTTTTCCAGACAGGAGTAAGACGTACGAATCAAGTTGATACACTCTCATGAACGGTCCTCAAGCAAAGGATTCGCCGCAGCCACAGGAACTGGATGCGTTTGGATTGTTAATCTTGAATCCACCGCCCATTAATCTGTCAACATAATCGACTTCAATTCCGTCAAGCAAATGAGAGGAGGCGTTTGGAACGAGTACTCTAAATCCTGAGATTACAACTTCTTGACAGTCGATGTCAGTGGTCTCTACGATTTGTAAATCATACATGTATCCTGAACATCCACCGGAGAGGACACCAACCAGTAACGCATGACTGCGGTCATCTCCAAAAGCCTCGGTGAGCATATCGATGGCCTTTTCAGTGATGGTTAGATTGACATCGACAACCGTTGGTTTGATGATTTCAATAGCAGGTGCAGTCTCGCAAGTTCCACAGTCCATGTTAGTCCGACGTATCGGTGGAATATGAACCTGACTTTCAAATCAACTTCTTGAAATCTTTTTTTGTCTCTCTTTTTCTAGGATTGTGCATCGTCGAATTTGTTCTTTAGCTCTGCTTGTTTCTTCAGTAGACAAACCTCGCGGCATTGCTTGTTCATAGCACTTAATCGCATCAGGGAAGCGTTCCATTTCTGCATATGCTGTTCCCATGTTGTAGAGGGTTTGTCCACGAACGTTCGATGGATCAATCATCATTGCTTTATGGTATGATTCTACACATGCAGGATACTCTTCCATGAAGTAGAATGCGTTCCCTCTACCGTTCAATATGCGAATAACCATTTCGTTATCGTTTGCAAAAGAAGGTAATGCACGATCAAAACTTGAAAGCGCCTCTCTGAATTTTCCATCTTCAATCAATTGAACTCCTTGATTATACCAGGATATATCTTGGTTTGAGACAGAACTAGAACCGACATTTATTTGGGTTGAGGATGCGATAATGGCAGTAGCATCAAGTGCAGCCTTTGCCAAATCCACTTCGACTCGTGGTTCTTCTGCTGTTTGTTGAATTCTTGGTTGTATCGGCGTGAGTAACACGTCATTAGCGATAGATTTCTGCTCATCTGAAACATATGGTTCCGGTTGAGGAGGCGATTGGAGAATTGGCTCAGGATGTTGAAGTTCCTGTTGTGGCTCTGGTGGTGCCATCGGAGTGGGTTGGGTTCCCGTTTCTAATTCGTTAGCTTTTGTGTGGCAACGTTGTGCAGTGGCTACATCTCCTGCAGCTTCAAGTGAGCGTGCTAGTCCTTTCCAGAGTCCTGGATTTTCCTTATCAGTTTGGATGAGTTCCTTCCAGATTTTTACAGATTCGATATTATCCCCCTTGAGCGTCATTGCACGCGCTCTTTGCTCAGAAGCACCCGGCGCTAACAGGTCAAGTGCGTACTGTGCTAATAGAGGGGCCTCTGGCATTGTTGGAGGGATACCAGTAATATTTTCTAGAACATCGACTTCTTGTTCACCACATTTCAGGAGATGCTCAATGATTTCATTGCGCAAAGAGGCATCATCTTGAACCTCTAAAAAAGCCATCCCATGAGCCAAGACGTCGCCTATATTCCCCGATTCTTTAGCATACTCTACGAGTTTCATACGAGCTTTTAGGTGTCGAGAATCGATTTCTATTGTATTCTCAAATACTTCTATGGCTTTATCTGATTGACCGTTACGTGCATAGAGAGTGCCGAGATTGTACCACCCACTCGCAACTGAATCATCTAATCGAGTTGCGTGTTCGAGGGCTGCGATTGCATGGGTGTCTAAATCCATACGAGCCATTGCACCGCCTGCAATTCTCCATGCCCCTGCATGGTTGGCGCCAATGGTTTTGAGATGAGGTTTGAGTAAGGCCAAGGCCTTTTTTGGTTCTCCTTGACGAATCATCTCTGTTGCTTCAGCGGTAAGTTTCTCAAGATCAATTTCTTCCACGATTGGTTTGTTTTCAATTTCAGTTTCAATGGCTTCTTGAATAACAGTTTCAATTTGTTGAGTAGCGACGACGACATCAGCAGCACTTTTGAGTTCATCTTTATCGAGGTGTCCATCACCATCAATATCATGATGCACCGCTTCTAACAAGATGGCTTCTGAATCCGTGACGCCCGAATCAGCCATTACGTTAACGAGTGTGGATTCATGATGAGTAGCCTTTGTAATTGTAGATTCAATGGCTTCTGGGACTTCTTCTACAGATGCATTTTTGGATCGGGAAAGAACATCCGTAAGACTTGGATGACCCGGGAAAAATTCTAACCCTCTGCGTGCCATTGCAGCAGCTCCAACTTCATCTCCAATTCTGTCTAGTAAGATAGCAAGGTTCGCTGTAGCCGGTGCATGGTCTGGATTGAGGTCGAGACATATTTGGAATGCTTGCCTTGCTCCACGAGCATCCTGTTGGGCTTCCAATAGGACACCTCGATTGAACCAGGCCATGTCACATGAAGGGTCAAGGGCGATTGCTTTGTTAAATGCTACGAGGGCTTCCTGTGGATTATTGGAGCGAGAATGAGATTCTCCTTCATCGAGAAGTTCGTTTACTTGGTCCTTCACAGATTCCGTTTCACTGATTGCTTCAGAGAACTCCTTGACAGGCGGCTCTTCTGTTTGAGATTCGGTCTCCGAATCGTCTTGAACATCGGATTGGACAGGGACTTCAGGATCATTTCCAAGGCCTGCTGAACGCATAGCATCAGCCATGTCATTCATCAATGAGTCTGACATTTCTTTGTCCGCTTCACCATCATTCATGAACTGCACCAAACCTTTGGCATGACTGTTATGGCATAAGCATTGTTCCTTGCTGGTTATACGTCGATGCATGGTTTCTTTTATCACTTCGGTTTGGCTGAACTATGGCAGAAACACCTTTGCGCATTATGGGGCTTTCAGGTTCTTACGGGAAATCCTCCAAGAATGGTATGCTCGTAGATTTGGCACTAAGGAAAGCCAAAGAATTAGGTGCAGAAATTTCATTTTGGGACCTGACAGAGCAACCATTGCCGCTCGTAGGTGCTGAAGGAAGTTGGAGCGATCCTATCACCAAAAAATTTCAGGATGAAGCATCGAATTGTGATGGTTTTTTAGTATCGTCTCCAGAGTATCATGGAACAATGTCAGGTGTAATGAAAAATACCTTTGATTGGGTTTATGAAAAACATGTTGGAGGAAAAATCTTCGGTCTTATGTCCACACTTGGAGGTATGGAGAATTCCAATACACTCAATCACATGCGAATTATGGTTCGATGGCTCCATGGGATTGCCGTTACTCAACAACTAGCGATTGGCCATGTGAAAGATGCATTTGATGAAGAAGGAAATCTAATCGATGAAGACTCTGATCGTCGATTGCAAACACTCGTTGAATCAGTACTTAATACAGCCAAAATGTATCGTAATACTCAGTGATTATATGCAACCGAATAAACCTTTTTTTGAGGACGAATTCGGAGGAAGTTATCTTCTTCTTGAACCTGGTTCTTTTACGATTGGTGATCAAAATGGTTCTGGCCATCCCAATGAACAACCTTGTACAGAAGTGACTCTCTCAGAACCTATCTTTCTTGGTGCTCGACCCGTGACTCAGGTTCAATGGACAACTCGAATGGGTTCCAATCCTTCCAAATTTCAAGATGGATGGAGTGCTGGCCTTCGACCCGTTGAAAGCATTTCATTTGAAGAAGTGGAAAAATTCCTAGGAGTATTAAATTCAGAACCATCGACGTACCTTGGCATGAATGGAAAATGGCGTCTACCATCGGAATCTGAATGGGAATACGCAGCTAAAGCGGGTACGTCGACACGATGGTCTTTCGGAAATAAGGATTCAGAACTTGATGCTCATGGATGGCATGCAGGTAATAGTGGGGCTACGACTCGAGAAGTTGGGTCAAAGAAAGCGAACCAATGGGGCTTTTACGATATGCATGGGATGATTCATGAGATGACAACCGATCATTGGAATAAGAACCACGTAAATCATCATTGTACTCAATCTCCTAGGATAAATTCGAATTCAGAATTTCGTGTTGCTAAAGGAGGATCCTGGTTTACCGAAAGTGATTCGTCTAGGTCTTCTTCACGCCGTAAATTCAGTATTCACGAAGGAAGGGACGGTATTGGTATTCGGCTTGCATGGGAACCAACGGAGAAGGTACAATGAAGTATTATCATAATCCAAGATGCTCGAAAAGTAGGCAAGGATTAACCTATCTCCCGAATAGTGTTGAGATTATACTTTACTTGAAGGAACATATACACTCATCTGTTTATG